>JAYVXM010000659.1:0-9420 GCA_043785205.1 Bdellovibrionales bacterium | reverse complement strand
TTTACCGCCAACCTGGTCGGCGACCGGCCCGGTCGTGAATTTTCCGAACGCGTACATCGCCTCGGAGAACGTGAGGATCACGCCGAGCTGGGTGTTCGTGTAGCGGAACTCCTGGGAAAGAAGCGGGAGTGCCGCCGAGAGATTCCCGCGACAAAGGTAGTACCCGATGTAACCGACGAGCATGACCCAGAAGGTGGAGAGGCGCCAGCGTTCGAGGCGGACGCGCTGGCCGGCGGAGGGTTCGGTAAGAGTCGTCATGCCCCTATTCTGTACGGGCGCGATGATTTGTCCCCAGGAAAATCGCGGAGGTTTGTTTTATTTCGATTGGGGAATTCCGAGTGGCAGCGCGACAGCAGCGGAGTGGGCAGGTGAGTAAATGCGCCCGGCCCCGCCTCGTCGGATGGACGTTCTCGTGCCCGACTCCTAAGATTCGAGCGAGCTGAAAAGCCGAACCTTCTCGGTCTCGGTCAGCGACTCGACGCCGATCGAAAACTCGGTCGTGGTGTCGGACCCTTGCTTCTCCACTCCGCGCATCATCATGCACATGTGGGAGCCAGACATCCGGACGACGACCGCGCGCGGAGCGATGGCTTCGCCGATCGCCTCGCCGATCTGGCGCGTGAGCCGCTCCTGGACCTGGAATCGGCGGGCGAACATCTCGATGATCCGCGGGATCTTCGAGAGGCCGAGAATTTTTTCGGCGGGATAGTAGGCTACGGAAACTTTGCCAAAGAACGGGAGCATGTGGTGCTCACACATCGAATAGAATTCGACGTTCTTCACGGAAACGAGGCCCTTCCCTTCGGCGGCGAACGCGCCCTCGCCGACCGCCTCCTGGAGCGTAATCGCATAGCCGGAACAAATCTCCTTGAGCGCCTTCGCGAAACGCGCCGGCGTCCGTTCGAGTCCTTCGCGTTTCAGATCCTCGCCGACGGAGGTGAGAATCAGTTCGGCCGCGGAACTCGCGAGACACTTCACTTCCTCAGCGGCCAACGGGGTTCCCGGACGATTCGGAAATTTCGGGGTCCCGAGCTTTAGGGAAATCAGTTCATTCAGTGACGACATTTTCTTCTCCGAGCGGGATACAGACCATTTTGAAGTGGGCATTATCTGTCAGGAGCTCCACGAAGGGGAATACGGAACCGGCTTCGTAAAAGTCACACTGCCCCGTAAGCATAGCGGAAAAAACACCGCTCCGCAGCACCAATTCCGACCGAGCGGCCAGTTCGTTTTTAGGGGATTTCACCCCTCCGCGCGCCGGTCTAAATGCCGGCCGGACGCGGACAATTCGGGGCGCGGCCGGCCTGGACGGCCGCTTCGTATTTCGGCAACGCCGCCGGAATCGCGTTCTGGAGCGCGGAGATCCGGTTCTCGTTGGAGGGGTGGGTCGACATCCACTCCGAAGGCGCTTTCCCGCCGCTCGCGGCGGTCATGTTCTTCCAGAGCTCCACGCTCTCGCGCGGATCGAAACCCGCCTCGGCCATCAGATCGACGCCGATGAGATCCGCTTCGCTTTCCTGCTCGCGCGAGTGCGGAAGGAGGTAACCATACTGGGCGCCGATGCCGAGCCCGGCGAGGATGATCGGTTGGTAAGCTTTATCTTGGAAACCGATTCCCGCGGCGGTCGTGAGGCCTTGAGCAAGCATCCCCTGGCTCACGCGCTCCGCGCCGTGCTTCGCGATCACATGCCCGGTTTCGTGACCGAGGACGGCCGCGAGCTGGGCAGAGGTTTTCGTGATCGGCAGAATTCCGGTGTAGACACCGATTTTCCCGCCGGGGAGCGCGAAGGCGTTCACCTGGTTCGAGCGGAAGACGACGATCTCCCACTGGGAGATGCCGGTCCGTCCTGACGCGATTCGCGTGATCGGCGCGACGACGCATTTTACGTAGGCGTTCAGCGCCGGATTCGTTTCGATCGGAGTGTCGTGTTTCAGCTGGTCGAAGCTCTGGATCCCCATCTGGTCCATCTGACCTTCGCCGACGATCATCAGTTGGCTCCGGCCGAGGGGCGAGGTCGCGCACGCGGAGAGGAGCAGAAGAGCGACCGCGAAGAAATGGGACATGTTCCGAGCCATATTTAAATGATTTTCAAGAAACAGACCATTTCCAGGATGCGGTGCGCGCTTACGCGGAAACGACTTCGAGGACTTCCGGGATCGCGTCGCGGAGGCGGGTTTCGATCCCGTCTTTCAGCGTCGCGGTCGAGCTCGGGCAGCCGGCGCAAGAGCCTTGCATATGGAGGTAAACGACCCCGTCTTCGAAACGATCGAAGGTGATATCGCCGCCGTCCATTGCGACGGCCGGGCGGATCTCCTGATCGAGAATTTCTTTAATGCGGGTTTCGATGCCGGCGGTCGCACCGGTCGCCGCTTTCGAGTGGGCTTCGACGGCCATGACGTCTTCGTTCACGACCGGCTCGTTCGCGCTCAGGTGAGCTTCCAACGTCTGCGAGGTCGTCTTGTGCACGATATCCCAGTCGCCCTCTTCGGTTTTCGTCACGGTGACGAAATCTTTCCCGATCATGACACCGCGGATTCCGGGAATCGCGAAAAGTTTCGCGGCCAGCGGGGAACTCGCGTCGGCATCTTCCTTGCGCGCGAAATTCGCCGTGGTGCGGGACTTTAAAAGTTGACGGTTGACCGAGTACTTCAGCGTATTCGGGTTCGGAGTAAATTCGAGCGATACGTAAACCGGATTATTCTGACTCATGTTGCCTCCCAGACGGCTCTCAGGTGTAATGAAGGTATATCCGATTTCTTTGCCGACCGCTAGGGTCGGCTTTCCCCGCAAGGACGCTCCATGACCGGCTCTAAACGATCGTTTTTACTGATTTTTTCTGTGCTTCTGGCGACGAGCGCCGCCCAGGCGGCCTGGGTTTTCGACAAAACGACGGGAAGTACGCTCGCGTTCAAAAACGAAGACGGAAATAAAACGGAAACGCTCAAGACCGATACCCCTTCTCCGACCTTCGTCGCGATCCTTACCGACCCGGAATCGAACACGCCTTACGTGATCTACGAAGGTCGTACGTGCAACTCCTGCGAAACGGCGAACATCAGCCTTTTCGTGCAGCGCCTCGACGGCAAAGGGAAGGTCACCTCCTACGTTTATCCGGGTCGAATCACCGACCCGAAGAAGGGCCTCGTCTATGAAGGCCGCGTGTTTTACGGAAATTGCCTGCCGAAAGTGAAGGCCGGAATCGTCGCGCATCAGCGCGAATCCGTCGATCGGCGCGGAATGCAGAAGAGCGTCCTCATCGCCGAGCCCGGCCCCCAGTACGTCTACGAAGTCCTCCTCGAACGCCGTCTTCCGAACGTGAAGACGACGCTCGATCTCGTGAAGCGGAAAACCTGTTTCGAGATCGCGGGAAAGTCGCGCACCGTCTTGCGGAAACCGCTGAACCTCACGCCTAAAAAAGGAATGGGCGACGACGAGGAAGAAGAGGAAGACGACGCGGACAAGAAGGACGCGCCCGCGGATACGCCGGCCGACGCGCCGACCGCCGGCAAGGATTAGGTTCTACTTTTTCGGTTCGTCTTTTCCGGAGAGCGAAATGCTCAGCTGGCCGCCGGTTTGCTTGACGGAGAACTTCGTCCATTCCTCGGGGTCGAAATCGACGTCCTTCGGCTTCATCCCCGCGCTCTCGAGGAACGAAAGGAGCTCCTGACGTTCCGCCCGCAGATTTTCGGGCGTCGGCGGCGAATCGTCGCCCTGGATTTTTCGGCAAAAATCCATGATCCGTGAATCGTCACGAAGTTTCGGATTCGCCATCGCCATCTTCGCGATCACGCTTAAGTGAGTCGCCCGATCCCCGAGCTCTTCGTATTTCCGCCGATTGGCGACGAGGGTCGCGCCGGCGCGGGCAACGCGCGCGTAAAAGCCGACCTTCGAGAGGAACCCTTCGCGCTCGGTTTCCGATTTCGCATCGATTTCGGCGCCGTACGAACCGACTTCACGGATGAGGTCCGAAACCGCGGGTTCCTGGAAGATCGCGCGCGCGGGCATCCGGTAGGCTTCGAGGAGCGAATCGGAGCGGTCGGCGCCGAAGAGATCTTCGAAGGAGTAATGTTCCTCGGCGGCCGGCGCCTGCGCGAGCCTCGCGCCGGCCGCCGACTGGCCGAGCTGGTTGCAGACGCGCGTGTCGCGCGGGTCCTCGTCGATGAGCGCGAGCATGAGTTTGAGCTCCTTCGCGCGCTCGGCCTTCGTCGGGGCGGGCGACGCGGAGGGGTTCGGGGACGGCGAGTTCACGGCGACGACGGCCACGCCGGGACTCGGCGCCGGAGCCTTCAGGGCGGGCACGGGATCGGCGGAGACCGGGACGGCGGTTTCGGCATGGCTCATTTTCCGGGCGAGCTGACGCTGGGACGGGAGCCGGGAAATGATGAAGAGGGAAAGCGCGACGCTGAGGACGAGCCAAATCAGGATTCGGCGGAGCCATGGATTCATCGGTTTTTCTTCTCCACTTCCTTTTCCACGCGTCCGGAATACCCCGGAACGACGCGACGGAGCAAGACCTTGCGGAGCGGCGTCTTTCCCGGTAAATCCCCGCTATGAAAAAATCCACGGGCCGCGGGAAAACCCCGGCGAAAAGCGCGCCTTCGAAAAACTTCACGCTGATGAACGAACGGCCGGACGGCCGCGAGATGATCAAGAACGCGAAGCTAGAGCGTTTCCCGAACCGCACGAAGGTCCGGCGCTACTGGGTCGAGTTCGGGATCCCCGAGTTCACCTGCATCTGCCCGGTCACGGGATTCCCGGATTTCGCGACAATCACGATCAAGTACCAACCCCGCGACTACTGCGTCGAGCTCAAGAGCCTCAAACTCTACATCAACCAGTTCCGCGACCGCGGCATCTTTCACGAGGACGTTTCGAACGTCATTCTCGACGATCTCGTCGCGCTCCTCGATCCATGGATGATGGAGATCATCGGTGACTTCTCGATGCGCGGGAATATCAAGACGATCGTGCGGGCGGAGCACGCCCGCAAAGGCGCTTAAAAAAGAAGCCCGGCAAAATGACTGGCGGGAACCGGGCATGCTCACGCAGACCCGGCTCCCGGCCGTCGAGTTACTGAATTTCTAACGTCGTCGTCGAATCCGAGCCGTCTTCAGAGTCGGCGTCCGATTCGGAGTCGAGATCGGCGATGTCCGCGGCCGTCGAAGCCGCGCCGGTCGCCTTGAGCTTGATCCGCTTCCCGAAGAAGCTCGAATTTTTCACTTCGTAGGTCGATCGCGTGTTGAGCGGCTTCAGCGTGAAGTCGGCTCCGGAGGCGCCGACCGACGGTTGCTCGCCCGAAAGAAGGAAGGTCTCTTGTTCCGAGCCGGAGAGCTTCGCGGCGTTTCGGAGGATGAGCTTCACCTTCTGCGTTTCGAAGTGGGTTTGGGTGCCATAGCGAACGCAATACGTGACCGGGTATTCGCAGGCGCGCATCACCGAGACCGGGAAGGTCACGAGGCGGCGCTCCCAGACCACGCAGCGGTTTCCGTTATAACGGACGCAGACGTTCCGCACTTCGGTACGATAGATCGTGTCGTAACCGCAGACCGGGTTACGTCCGTAGACCATCCGGGTGGCGGTTTCTTCGCAGACGCGTTCGCCCATCGGAATCTGCATGAAGACCTTCACGGTCTTCGGGGTATCGGCGGTGCGAACGACCGTCGCGGTCGAGGCGTCGATGTGAACTTTCTTCGCGTTCAGGACGACGTCGCCGGCATAGCCGACGGTTTCCGCGAAGGCGGATGCGCTCGAGATCAGCGCGAGAGCGAGGAGAATCGAAAACTTTTTCATAGAACCCCCATTATCGGTTAAAAGGCGGATTTAGCCTTCGGGTAGGGGGTTGTCAATCGAGGGATCTCAAAGCGAGGCCGAGTCGGAGCCGCGCTCCCTAAAAACTCGTCCCGATATTGAACCCGAAGATCGGGAGAAACCGCTGCCGATCCGCGAACGTATAGTGGAGGCCGGCCTCGAACGCTTTCCAGTGGTGCGTGAAACCGAAGCCGAGCATCGAGTAGGTGAAGTCGTATTTGATCCCGAGGGAGATCGCGTTGTTTCCTAACCGCGAAGTCGAAGGATTATAGAGCCATGACCACTCCATATTCACCTGGGCGCCGCTCATATAACCGGAGGTCGTGACGACCGGGAGCGCGGTCTTGCCGAAAGCGAAGTTACCGCCGAGGAAAAACGCGATGTCCGGCGTGATCTCGTAGCCGGTCACGAGGCCGGGCTTCCAGCGCTTCACCCATGCGTCGGGGTTCGTCGCGTCGTCGTGATAGGGATTGAAACTTTCGTAATCGACGAAGGCGCTCGCGATGAATGTCGGGTACTCGATGAGCGGCACTTTCGCCTGGACGTTCCAGTGCTGCTGGATGAGGTGGGCGACGTTCGTCGAGATCTGGAGAAAGTCGAAGATGCCGTAGCCGACGCTCGTACCGAACATCCACGTTCCGTGCGGGAGATTGAAGGGACTCGGGAGGAGATGGGTGAACGGAAACGCGGAATTCACCTCGTCGCTCCGGGCGGCGTCGCCTTCGATCGCGGGGGCGGTCTTCCCGCCCTTCACTTTCTTTCCGGTCGGTTTCTGGGGCGTAATCACTTCGGTTTCCATCGGTGGCGGCGGCGGAATATAGTTCGGCGTGGTTTTCCGCGCCGGGCGCGCCTTCACGGCCTTGGGTTTTTTCGTCGGCGCTTCCGGTTCGTAATCCTGCTCGTTCGTCGCGGTATTCTCCGCCACTCGCTTCGAAAGGAGGCGCGCGCGGAGCGCTTCGAAGTCGGAGTCGACGCTCGGATCGGTCGTCGCGCGCGCCGGAGCGGTGATCGCTCCCGCCGAAACGGTCGGAGCGGCGGCTACGGGCTCCGCATTCACATCCGCGGCCGCTTGAGCCGGCGCTTCCGCCGGAGCGGAAGGTTCCGCGGTCGCCGCTTGATCTTCCTTCAACATCCGCGCGTAATCGTCGGCGGACATTTCGGTCGCGGGTTTCCCGAAAACCTGGACCCGGGACGGCGCCGGGGCCTCGGCGGTTTCGCCTTCGGCCGCGTTTTTCTCTCCGACCGGCGGGGCGGGCGCCTTCGGATAGAGGCTCTTCTTCTTTTTCGGTCGCGCCGATTCGTTGTATTCCCAGCCGGCGTGCGCCGTCGGGAAACCCAAGTCGCTCACCTTCTCGTTGAAGACCGCGCCGAGCGCGAACCAGAGCAATAGCGTCATTTTCGATCCCTCATCCCGACCATTTACATCCATTGTCAATTTCAACACGATTCCGGTCAAGGGTTCATGGTAAGGTCTTCCTCGAATGACCACCCCTAGCTCGTCTCTTCGCGCCGAAAAACTTCGGAATGTCTGCATCATCGCCCACGTCGACCATGGCAAAACCACGCTTGTCGACCACCTCCTCCGTCAGGCGGGCACTTTCGCGAGCCATCAGAAACTCGACGATCGAGTCATGGATTCGGGCGATCTCGAGCGCGAACGCGGGATCACGATTCTCGCGAAGAATACCTCGGTCCGCCTCGGCGACCTGAAAATCAACATCGTCGATACCCCGGGCCACGCCGACTTCGGCGGCGAAGTCGAACGGATCATGGGAATGGTCGACGGCTGCCTCCTCCTCGTCGACGCCGCGGAAGGTCCCCTCCCGCAGACGCGCTTCGTGCTGAAGAAAGCGCTCTCGCAAGGGAAGCAGATGATTCTCGTCATTAATAAGGTCGATCGCCCCGACGCGCGAATCGACGAAGTCGTAAACATGACGTACGACCTTTTCTTCGACCTCGGCGCGACCGAGGAACAAATCGAATTCCCGATCATCTTCGCGTGCGCGCGCGCGGGCTGGTGCACGACGGTACGCTCGGATATCGACGCCATGGTCAAAGGCGAAAAGAAAGGGAACCTCATTCCCCTTTTCGACCAAATCACGAAGACCGTCCTCCCCCCCCTTCTGAACGAAGGCTCCGAATTCCAGATGCTGATCTCGAATCTCACCTACTCCGATTACGTCGGACGTCTCGCGATCGGCCGGATCACTTCCGGAAAAGTGAAGCGGAACCAACGCATTCTCCGCCGCGCGGAAAATAAGGATTACGCGTTCAACGCCACCCGCCTCTATACCTACGAAGGTCTGAAGATGGCCGAAGTCGAAGAGCTCTTCGCCGGCGACATCGGCGTCATCGCCGGTTCGGAAGAGGTCGAGATCGGCGACACGATCACCACCGACGAGAAAACCGCGGCGCTTCCGCGGATCGTCGTCGAGAAGCCGACGCTCGGCATGGTCTTCTCGGTGAACACCTCGCCGCTTTCCGGGAAGGAAGGCGAAGCGATTCAGTCCCGGAAATTCCGCGAACGACTCCTTAAAGAAGTGCGCACGAACGTCGCGCTTCGTTTCGAGGAAACCGCCCAGAACGATCAGTTCCGCGTCCTCGGCCGCGGCGAGCTCCAATTCGCGATTCTCATCGAACAGATGCGCCGCGAAGGCTTCGAATTCATGATCGGAAAACCGACCGTCCTCTACGGCGTCGACGAAAAGGGCGAGCGCACCGAACCGATGGAACGCGCCGTCCTCGACATGCCGGATACGGCGGTGGGCGACGTGACGTCGATGTTCCAATCGCGGAAAGGGATCCTCACGAAGTACGAAGGCGGCGGAGCCTCCGAATCCGGGGCCGGCCGCGTCCGCCTCGAATTCGACATTCCGACCCGCGGACTCCTCGGCATTCGCTCGCGCTTCCTCACCGCCACCCGCGGCGAAGGCCTCTTCTCAACGTACATCCTCCACTACGGCCCGTACCAAGGACTTCTCGCCCATCGGAATAACGGCGCGATGATCTCCGACCGCTCCGGCGAGACCGTCGAGTACGGGCTCATGGGCCTCGAAGAGCGCGGCGTGATGTTCCTCGGGCCGGGCGTTCCGGTCTACGAAGGCATGATCATCGGCGAGCACGCGAAGGATAACGATCTGAACGTGAATCCGTGCCGCGAAAAGAAGCTCACGAACATTCGCTCGGCCGGAGCCGAATTCCTCGTCACCCTCGCGGGCATCCGGAAGATGTCACTCGAGCAGTGCATCGAGTGGATCGACGAAGACGAGTGGATCGAAGTCACGCCGAAGTCGATTCGTCTCCGGAAGAAGGTCCTTCCGATCGGTCAGCGCTCCGTGAAGCGCGAAGAGCGCATGAGCTGATGATCGAGAAAGTGATGATCGGCTGCGGGGTCCTCATGACCCTCGGCCTCTTCTTTATCTTCCGAATCATCATCCGGCAGGTCCGCTCGGATAGTCGCGACCCGGATTCCCGGTAAAAGAGGGTGTTTCAAATATAAGTCGGGAAAACCGATTTTTGGAACACTTCGACTCTTTTCATCATGCGCCGCGTCATAAACCGAGATATACCGAATTCATCGAAACGAAGGTCCGAAACACCTTCACCTAAAGG
>JAYVXM010000658.1:0-2901 GCA_043785205.1 Bdellovibrionales bacterium | reverse complement strand
TCGAGCGCGCTGCTCGCCTCGGCGAAGGAGATCGCGCGCGAGCTCGGATACACGACGATGATCGGTCCGGTCCGGCCGATTTCGAAGGACGATTTTGTCGGAGACTCGATGGTCGACTACGTCGCTCGTCGGACCCCTCAGGGAGAGCCGTACGACCCCTGGCTGCGGGCGCACGTTCGCGCCGGCGCAGAAGTGCTGAACGTCTGTGAAGCTTCCGTTATCGTAACCGCGACGCTGCCGAAATGGCGCGAATGGACCGGACTCCCGCTCGCGAAATCGGGCGAGACGCCTTTACCGGGCGGACTTGCGCCACTCGACGTGGATTTAACGGAAGGAATCGCCACTTATCGCGAACCGAACGTCTGGGTCCGCTATCATCTGGGGTAACCCACCGCCGGTCTAACGCGACACTCGCGGCGCGGCAAACCGCCGCGATTTTGACGAAGAAGAAAGCGGCGTCCGAAATCCGAGCGAACTTTATGAATCCGTCTTTAGGGGATCCTTCCTTAGGCCGAATGGGAATCATGGAACTCTTGTCTCCGCTCAAACCGCTCGCGCTGGTTCTCCTTCTCGTTTGCCTTTTCATCGGTCTGTCGACCCCCGTCTGGGCCGGTCGCGATTACCGCGGCGATCCCGGGGTCGTGCACGGAATCCTCGAAGAAAACCGCGTCGCGCGGATCGCGGCCTCGATCGGCCGCGGATCGGGGCTCCTCACCGGCGCCGAAGTGAAGTCGGTGATGACCGCGCTGAAAAAGAACAAGCCGATCCCCGTCTCGATCGAGAAGAACTGGCAAAAACTCCTCCGCATGGCCCAGTCGGTGGCCTACCTCCAGAACGCGGACCGATTTTATCCGGTCGGGTACGAATGGGAAGCGACCCATACGAACAAGATTTCCTGGGAGGAGTGGGACAAGGGTTCCAAGGAATATCAGAAAATGATCGCCGGTACCTTCGGTTTGACGAAGTCCGCGACCTTCGAGCCGGAAGCGGACGATAGATATCCGACCGCGCGCATTTACGACGACGAGGGGCGGAAGTGGTCGCTCACGACCGAACATGTCGATATGGAGATCCTTCGGAGCGGTTACGAGCTCGGAACGCCGCCGGTGGTAAAGCCGGCCGAACTCGAGCAAATCGCGAGTTTCCGCACACTTCTCGGACGGCACCGGATGGGGCAGTCGAATGCCATGACCGGCGCCCACCAGACCTACTTCCCGTTTCCGACTGACCAAGCCGAGATCGATACGAAACTCGCCGGCCGCGTCGCCGCGAACCTCCAGATTCTCCAGGCGAACTACGGCGTCGCGATCCACGACATCATGTCCATTCGGCGAATGGGCGGCGCCGAATCGAATCTCTTCTTCCGGCCGCTGATCTACGACCACTATGAGCTGCTGCAGGACTTCGCCGCCGCGAACCCCGCGACGTTCGATCTCGCCGACGTGAAGGACCTCCTGTTCGATAAGTACATCGAGAAAGAGTTTACGGTTCAGGTCGACGCGCTCGTCCGCGAGGGAGTTTACGACGAGGTCGAGGACGCGGCCCCGAAACGGAAATGGTCGAAAGCCGACAAGGCGAAATTCAAGACCGCGTGGAAATACCGCGATACCCAACTCAAGATCAATCTGAACAAGTCGGGCGCGCCGATCCTCCTTTGGGAGTCCCGTATCGGCGATTACATCGCCGACGAACCGGAACAGGCGATGATGAAGACTCTCATCGACGAACTTCTGATCGACCAGGCCTTCACCCTCGCGAAGGCCGGGAAAATCGCGAAACTCACCGTTCCGCCGCGCCTCGCGGGCGAGACCGAAATCGATTACTGGCACCGACTCCAGCTCGATCCCCGCATGACCCCGGAAGTTTTCATGCAAAAGGTCGGCATCCAGGATCCGGAGGTGAAGCGCATGATCCTCGGGAAGAGCTTCGTCGCGAAGAATCCGCGCATGCGGGTGGGCGAAGAAATCGCCTTCGCGTTCGAGATGGAAGGCTGGGATGAGAATATCGTGAAGGTCATCCTTCCGCGTGATCCGGAACTCCGCGCCGATTGGCGCAAGATGAACGATAGCCAACGCGTTCGTTCGATGAAGCGCGCCGGATTTAACTTCGACGGGGAGTTCGACCTCGATCAGTACCGGATCCTCGTCACCGAATACTACGGCGATCACCAAAAGTTCCCGTTCCTCCATCCGGAGCTTCACCTCGAGGCGAGCGGGAACTGGGAAGTGAAGTCTTACGGCCGGGGTCTGCGTACGCAAGCCGACCTCGAGGCCGCGGTTCGAAACACCGGTCGAAATTTCGACGCCTTCGGGCTTCACGTGCACGCGTTTCTACCCGACCCGCTCCTGAAGAAAATTTCCGGCGGAAAGGCCTCGGCCTACGGCAAGTTCCTCGAGCTCCAGAGTCTCGCGATGAGCCTCCAGGGCTACGCCGAGGCGAATCCGAACGACGCGGGTCACTGGCTCGACAGTTGGAGCCTCGACCGGTATTCGCCGGGCGAAATCGACGCCGTGAAGAAACACCTGAAGGGTAAGGCTCGGCTCGACGCCATCGCTCAGAAGTACCATAACATCGCCTTCCGCCCCGTCGACGGCGGCCTCGACATCGAACCGCGGGATCTCGACGATGACGTGAATCACGGGTTGAATCAGATCAAGTACCAACTCGAGTTCATCGCGAATCCGGAAATGCCGAAGGCGATTCAGGACAGCAAACCGATCTTCTCCGAGTTCCGCGAACACGCGAATATCGGGAAAGCGCTCGAGGTCTACACGCTCGAGAACGCCGTGGCGAAGAAGTACCCGCTGACCGTCGAACAGCGGAAGCTGCTCCACCAGTTCCAGTTCGAGATCTATAAACCGAACATGGCGAATTACATGTACTTCAAGGACTTCAGCGCGC
>JAYVXM010000657.1:0-2903 GCA_043785205.1 Bdellovibrionales bacterium | reverse complement strand
GGTCTCGCGAATATCGGTACCGCGCTCGCTTCGGCGAACGCCCAGTCCTACTTCATCCGCCCGGAGGCGATCCTCGCGGTCGTCGTAATCTCGAACGGTGAAGACTCGTCGGACGGAGTCGACTACTCGGCCTATCCTCCCCTCCCCTTCCCGACGATCTCATCCGGGATCCTGGGCGGAATCCGGAACGCCAAGGGCTCGGCCCTCGCAAGTTCGGTCCACCTCTTCCCGGTCGTCTCGAACGGCACGCGTTCGTGCTCGGCCCTCGGTGGCGGAACCGCTTGGGACGCCTACCGGTATAAGTCGGCGGGCGCCCAAATCGGCGGCCATTCGGCGATCGATATCTGCTCGAATTCGATGAACGCGGTTCTCGCCCAGATCGAGACGCAGGTTTCGGCGATCAAGCTCACCTACGTGAAGCGATTCATCCAAATCGCGAATCGGCCCGATGTCTCTTCGATCGTGGTCGTGAAGCACGCCGCGAACGGCGCTTCGATTACGGTCCCGATGTCGGTAAATGGCTCGGACGGATGGGTCTACCTCGGCGACGTCACCGAGCCGATGATTTCCGAACCGATCAATATGGATTACCGCACGGGCTATACGATTCAGCTCGTCGGCGAGGCCTACAAGCTCACCGGCAGCGAATCCGCGTCGGTCACCTATACCCAGTTCGGAGTGAATCCTTCCCACTAAGTCCCGTTTAGTTCCCGGTCTCGATCCGCCTGCCCAAGAAGGTCCGGGCGGACCAAGACTCAAAATGAGAGAGAGTATCTGGTTATGCGCTCCCGTACTTCCGTCCCTACCAAACTGCTGATCTTCGGCGCGCTGATCACCGTCAGCGTCCAGGCCGTCGCGAAGCTTAAGACTCCGTCGGATACCCTCGCGCGGGATTGGGGAATGAAGCTCGAACGGAATCTCGACCTCCTTCCGGAAGAAGGCGCGCTCGACGCGAAAAATTACCCCTGGGCGGAAGCCCGCTTTCCGGCGGCGACCGGCCTCCTTCTGAATCGCTACCAACGCGAGGATCTTCCCGCCGAAGAACGCTTCACACGCCGCCCGCTTTCGCTCGACGAGATCAAGGGCCTCGCCCCCGCTCGCCGGATGTCCGAACTTTCGAAACTCGCCCCCGCGGAAATCTTCGACCTCGTTCGCGGTCTGACCGCGACCTACCCGCTTTCGGGTGAGATCCGCCGTCTACTCGCGAAGCCGAACGCCGCGGCCGAGCTCGACGAAAAGATGAGTTTCGGCTGGGCCGCGGCCGCGACGTCGTTCGCCGAACCGGCCCAGCGCTCGGAGTACCGAGTTCGTTTTCCGGAAGGCACCGAAGCGACGCTTTCGATCGGTTCCGCCGACATCAAGGGACTCTCGGCTTATTATTACGGCGTGAAAGTTCCGAACCTCGTGAAGATCGCCAAAGTCGGTTCCCGCTGCCACGGCGAAAACGATACGACTTGCCGCCGGATCGACCCGGCGAGCTTCCATATTCTCCTCACGAACACGATCAAGCGTGAAGGACGCTCCTTCGTCGCCGACGTCGATCCGTCGGCCGCGATCGATTACCGTCCGGTCATCGGGTATACGAGCGCAGTTCGCGCCGACGAAGACGGAACGGGCTACGTCGTGACGACCACCGTTCGTTATGCGAAGCGGCGCCTACCCGACCCGAAACCGTTCGGCTTCTTCAATCTCGATTCCGAGAACGAGACGTATCGCTATACGCTCGAAACGAACGCCAAACACGAGATCACCGGTGGCCGTTGGACCTCGGAGCGTCATCCGGAGTTCGTCTGGCGGGTGAAGGAACTTCCGCACGTCGATCACGACGGATTCGGCGCCCTGAAACGGCTCTATCAGGAGGCGCCGCTCGTCTCCCCGACCCTGACTCTGAACGACCTTTGAGGTTTATTCGACCGAGACGGAAACACTTCCCTCTCAAAAACCCAAATCCCTGCCCTCGTTTTACGGCTCGGTCGAATAAAAAGGAAAACGCCGAACCCCTCTCCCAGGGTTCGGCGTTTTCGCGTCCGTAACGTCGCGTCTGAGCCCCGCTACGGGATCACTAATCTATTTCCACATCACCCATTTCGTCTTGGACCTGCTGGAACTTCCGCAGCGTGGAGCGGGAAATTCGGTCGTTCCGGACTTCGATCTTGCCCACCCTTTCCGGCGAAGAACGAACCGCCGCGGAAGCCGCGAGCGCCTTCGTGGATCCGCCGATCGCCGTCGGCACCGTCGCCGCGTCCTTCAATGCGAAGACCGCCACGCCTTGCTTCGTGCCGAGGAAGAATCCCGCCGTTCCCTTGATCTGCGCGTTGATCGTGAACGGAAGGAAGAGGTCGAGCGGTAAATTCAGGTTCGTGTTCGAAGCGAGCGTCACCGCGACGCCGACGAGAACCTGATTCCCGTTCAGCGCGACGTAGACGATCGAATTCGAATTGAACGCCGGAATTCCGATCGGCTTCAGCCCCGCGGGCAGCACGAGCGGGATCGCCGAGCCGCTCGGCAGCTTCGTCCCGTCGACGAGGCCGGGCAGTTTCAGCGCCGCCGTCGTGTTCACGTCGACGAGGATGTGCAGACCGTTTGTCTGGATTTGGCCGAGAATCTGGCTCGGGTTGTTCGGGTTGTAGAGCGGTAGGGTCGCCGCCGGCAGCGAAAGGCTTCCGGGGGCGAGGGTCGCGTCGATCCCCGCGTAGAGATCGCCCCCGATCACCTGATCCGTGAACGCGACGTTCGTGACGACTTTCGAGCCGGCTCCGCAACCCATCAAGCCGAGCGCGAGTGCGACGGTGACGATGCCTTGGGCGAAAACACGATCGAGATTGAGATGGGAATGGGAATGGGTGGACATAGCCTTCATCCTCCTGATGACCGCCACGTGCCGCGCCGGTCCTCCATGAACC
>JAYVXM010000656.1:0-2906 GCA_043785205.1 Bdellovibrionales bacterium | reverse complement strand
TTATCTCCAGGTCTCTAATCCCGACTCGATCACTATTCAGAATTCCGGACAGGTCGAGGAGCTGTTTTCCCAGAGTGCGGCGACCTTCGATTACCACGGGAACGCATCCGTCGCATTTCCGCCCCAAACCCGCGAAAAGATGGAAGAAAACTTTAAGGTTACTCAGCCCTTACCGGCGACGGATCTCCCGGCCGCGACCCCGTGAACGGTTTCGGTTTATTTCGCGCGGCACTTATCCACGAATATCTCCAAAGTTATCCACACGACCTAACTAATTGATTATATTACTTTTATTTCCTTATATCGCGAGTTTTACACAAGGAATGGAAAAGTTATCCCCATGTTATGCGAAAACCTCGGGTTTTTCGGGGGTTTTCTGAAAATACACAAGCGCAAGGGTTCTGTTTCGAGGGGAAAACACGGCAAAAACGACGGAATCTTGACGAAACGCTGACGTGGACTCAGTAGGCGTTTTTGTTCACGAAGCCCTTCCAGAGCGTCATCCACAAAATTTTCAGATCGAGCGAGTAGGACCAGTTTCGGATGTAGAAGAGATCGCATTCGATTCGTTGCTCGAGCGACGTATCGCCGCGCCAGCCATTTACTTGCGCCCAACCCGTGATGCCCGCCTTCACTTTATGGCGAAGCATGTAGTGCGGAACTTCCCCGCGAAACTTATCGACGAAAACCGGACGTTCGGGTCGCGGTCCGACGAGCGACATTTCGCCGCGAACGACGTTCCAAAGCTGGGGAAGTTCGTCGATCGAGGTGGCGCGCAGGAAGGAACCGATCGGCGTACGACGTTCGTCGTCTTTTTTCGCCCACACGGCGCCGCTCGAATCCTCGGCGTCGACGCGCATCGAGCGAAATTTCCACATCCGAAACGCGCGGCCGTCGAGTCCACACCGTTCCTGTGAATAAAAAATCGGCCCGCGCGACGTCAGCTTCACGAGGAGCGCCACCAGAACTAAGACGGGGGAAATCACGAGGAGCCCGATCGCTCCGAGCACGAAGTCGGTCATCCGCTTCAGGAGGGCGCCGATTCCGTCGAGGGGCGAATCGTTTAACTTCACGATCGGCATGCCGTCGAAGTCCTCGACCGCGCAACCGAGGGTGACATAATCCTGAATGTCCGGAACGAGCTGGATGTCGACGGTTTCGTCCCGCAAAGCGAGGAGAATACGGTCCAGTTCGCCGGCATGCCGGCGGGGAAGCGAGATCAAGATTTGGTCCGGCTTCTTTTCCCGTAGGATTTCCGTGATTCGACCGAAATCCGACGGACCGATCACGCCGCGGATGGCGATTCCGATTTCGGGGAATCGTCCGAGCTTCGCGATCAAGGTATCGACCGCGGCGCCTTCGCCGATAATCGTCGCGAAGCGGAGATTGAAACCCTTCTTCCGTACCGAGCGGAGGAAGTTCCGGACGGCGAGGCGGAGGGAGAGGAGCGCGACCCCGCCGAGGAGTCCGAAGTAGATCATCACCCCGCGTGAGTACTGGTATTCGGCGAAGAGGTAGGTGAGGGAAATGAAGAGCAGCATCGCCGTCGCGTGCGCACGGAGGACGAGGAACGCTTCGTGGGTCCGCCGAAGCATGCGCTGGGACTGATAAAGTCTCGCGGACGCGAAGACCATCTGCCAAAGAATGATGATCAGGGGCGTCAACGCGGCGTAACGAGAAAAGGGGGGGAACCCCTTCGTCACTTGAATGACCGGAAGGTGAAAACGGCTCCAATAGGAGAAAAGCCAAACTGCGGCGATAACGCACGCGTCTACTGCGCGAAAGGTGATGCCGACGGTTTGGTGATAACGCTTCAACATGATTTAGCCTGGGGTTTGGTCTATGTTAGTTGAATCGTTCGATTTCAGAAACAGAAACGGAGTCTGCCGCTCATGATTACGCTCCCTCGTTTTGAGGCTAAAACCGCCCCCCAAAAGTCCGACATCGACGTCGTTTTCGTCGTCCAAGACGCCGGGAAAAAACCGATTCCGCCCCGGGGGCCGTATTCCGGCGCGATCGATAAGTTCCGCAAGGGCGCCGCGTTCTCCGCGAAACTCGGACAAGTCGCGATTCTCCCGTTCGGCGGGAAGGGAAGCGCGACCCACGCCGCTTTCGTCGGCCTCGGCCTCGTCTCCGAGCTCACTCCGGAGAAAGTTCGCCAAGCCGGCGGCTATACCCTCGGCCGTCTCGTCACCGAAAAGGTCGCGTCCGCCCAGATCCTCGTCGATTCGCTCCTCGAAATTAAGGGCGCCGCCGACTCCGATAAGTTTCCGTCCGCGTTTGCCGAAGGTTACGCGCTCGGTGCGTACAAATTCGACAAGTATAAGAAGGACTCGAAGCCCTCGGAAGCCGTCGGACCGGCGAAGCTCGTTTTCGTTTCGAAGGACAAAGGGATGAAGTCCACCCTCGCCGACCTCCTCGCCGACGCGACCACCGTCGCGGAATGCGTGAGCGTGACCCGCGACTGGTCGAACGAGCCCGCAAATTTCGGTACGCCCGAATATTACGCGCGCGAAGCCCAGCGGCTCGCGAAGGCGTACGGGATCTCCTGCAAGGTCCTCGGCGAAAAAGAATGCGCGAAAGAAAAGATGGATCTCTTCCTCGCCGTCGGTCAGGGTTCCGCGCGCGAGAACAAACTCGTCGTCGTCGACTACCACCCGAAGGGCGCTTCGAAGACGATCGCCCTCGTCGGCAAAGGAGTCACCTTCGACACCGGCGGGATCTCGATCAAGCCGTCGATGAAGATGGAAGATATGAAACACGATATGACGGGCGCCGCGACGATGATGGGCGCCGTCCTCCTCGCCGCGCGCCGGAAGATCAAGAACCGAGTGATCGCGGTGATGGCCTTCACCGAAAACATGCCCGATGGGAACGCGATCGTTCCGTCCTGCGTGATCACGACC
>JAYVXM010000655.1:0-2916 GCA_043785205.1 Bdellovibrionales bacterium | reverse complement strand
CTGAAGCGCGACCGAACGCGGAGGCGCGTACCGATCATCGCGTGTCCCTCGACCCACGTCGGACTCGACGCCCAGCCCGCGAAGGGCGACTGGGTTTTCGCGTTCACCCATCGCGCGAGCGGCGGTCCGACGATCCAGGCACTCGAACTCGCCGATCGCTTGGGCGCCTTCACCGTTCAAGTCTCCGCCCAGGGCGTGGAGCAAGCGCTCTGCGCGCAATACCTCCTGCCGACGACGCCGATCGAGCGGGTCGAACCGCATACGATGGCGGTGACCGGCGCGATTTGCGCGGTCACTTCGCTCCTCCTCGGCGATAAGTGCGTCGAGGAGTGGGAAGCGCTCACGTCGCTGCCGACGCCTTCGCTCGACCTCTGTCGTCGCCGTGCCGGGAAAGGTCCGCAGGTACTCGTCGGCGAATGGGAGGGCGAGTGGCTCGCCCGCGAAGGCGCGTTGAAGCTGATGGAAATGGCCCGACTTCCGGTGCGCGCGTTCGGCTCGGAGGAATTTTTCCACGGTCCGATGTTCTCGACGACGGAGAAGGACACTCTCTGGCATATTTCCCTGCCGAAAGATCCGCGAAACGACGAAATCAAATCGTCCCACCAAGTCGGCGTCTTCGGCTCGAGTCCGCTCGCGTGGATGCCGGCGCTCCTCGAACTCCAGTGGATGGCGCTCGCGACCGCGCTGAATAACGGAGTGAACCCGGATTTGAACCTTCGCCCGAGCTCATGATTTCGTTCGGTTCGGATAACCACGCCGGAGTCCACCCCTTCGTCCTCGCCGCGATTACGACCGCGAACTCCGGTTTCACGCCGGCGTACGGGGCGGATCCCTGGAGTGAAATGCTGCGGGGGGCGTTCAAGAGGGAGTTCGGAGCGCACGCGGTCGGATTTCCCGTTTTCAACGGCACGGGCGCGAACGTCGTTGCGCTTTCCTCGTGCCTGAAGCGCCACGAGGCGGTGATCGCCGCCGCGAAGTCGCACATCGACGTCGACGAGTGCGGCGCGCCCGAGCGGCTCGGCGGATTCAAGTTACTGACGGTGGCGACGCCGAACCAAAAGCTGACGCCCGCGCTCATTCGCGGCCAGCTCGCGCGGCGTGGGGATACGCATTCCGTCCAGCCGCGGGTGGTCTCGATTACCCAATCGACGGAACGGGGGACGGTCTACTCGCTCGACGAGCTCCGTGCGATCGGCGCGGTGGCGAAGGCGGAGGGATTGATCCTCCACCTCGACGGCGCGCGGATCGCGAACGCCGCCGTTTCGCTCGGGTGTTCCCTCAGGGAATGCACGACCGACGTCGGCGTCGACGTCCTCTCGTTCGGCGGCACGAAGAACGGCCTCCTCGCCGCGGAGGCCGTCGTGGGGCTCAGCGAGAATTACCTCGCCCATTACGGCGAGGATCTGCGCTACGCCCACAAGCAGGGAACTCAGCTCGCTTCGAAAATGCGGTTCGCCTCGGCCCAGCTCCTCGCGCTCTTCGACGGCGTCCCCGGGCAGGAGCTTTGGCGAAAGAACGCGGCCCACGCGAACGCAATGGCGAATCTTCTTCTCGCCGAAGTCGCGAAGGTTTCCGGCGGGAATGTCACGATCACTCAGGACGTCCAGGCAAACGCGATTTTCGCGCGCGTTCCACGCCGGATCGTTTCGCCGCTCCAGGCGAAGTTCGCGTTTTATGCGTGGGACGAAACCGACGCTGCTCAGGGGTACGTCGTCGTGCGTTGGATGACTTCGTTCCAGACGACCGAAGCTGACGTGCGTGCGTTCGCGGCCGAGCTCGGGATCGCGCTCGCGATGGCGAAATAAGCGCGGCTCCGCGGGCCGCTCCGGCCGAAACGCCGGTCCGTTTAGAAGATTAGAAGAGCGAGCCCGTCGATCCCGGTGCGGGCTCCGATTTTTCACCCGCGGCGGAAATTCCGCCCGCGTCGGGCAGCGCGTTCGCGCTCGTGTCCGCGTCCTCGCCGATGAGGCGATAGACGCTCGATTCGTAGCGGGTGAGGTGGGTATTCGCGGTTTCGAACGCTTCCTGGGCTTTTTTCAGGCCCTTCCCGATATCGTCGAAGCGCTTTTCGAAGTGGTCGAAGTTCTTGCGCGCCTTCTTTACGTCCTCGATCGTTTTTTCCACGCCGCGGGCCATTTCGTAATATTCCTGCGCGACCGAAACGGAGTGAAGCCCCATCGCGAGCGTGTTCGGGGAGACGGGGTAGACTTTCAATTTCGAGAGTTCCTCGAAAAGCCCGACGTTCCGGATGACTTCGAAATAGAGGACTTCCGACGGCAGGAAGAGGAGCGCCATGTCGGTCGTACCGTGCTCGGGACGGATGTATTTTTTCGCGATGTCCTTCGCCTCCGCCTTTACGAAGTCCGAGAGCGCGCGCCGGGCGATCTCGAGATCCGCGGGATTATCCGATTCGAAGAGCGGGAGGACCTGTTCGCGGGGAAACTTCGAGTCGATCGGGAGCACTTGGCGTGCGAGACGGACGATGGCGTCCACGCGTTCGGGCGAATTCGGCACGATCGCGTACTGGGTTTCGTAGGAGCCGATCGGCAGGAAGTCGGCGAGAAGTTTCTCGAGCGTCGATTCCCCGAAGGACCCGCGAAGATGAGGGAGTTTCAGCAGGGAGTTCAAGTCCTGGATCGAGCGGCCGACTTGATTCAGCTCCTGCAGCTTTAATTCCGCGGACGCGAGGTGCTGCTGAACCTTTTCGAAGTGCTGAAAACCTTCCTTGAGGTTCGCGTTCAGTTTTTCTTCCACATTCACGCCGATCTTCGTGAGTCGATCGGAGACCTGAGTTTCGAGTCCCTGAAAGCGGAGGTTCAGCGTCTCGGTCGTGGCGGCGAGTCCCTGGGCGAGTTCCGCGCGGTTCTGGGCGAGGGTCCGGTCGAGGCGTTCGCTCGCTTCGGCTTGGGTCTTCGA
>JAYVXM010000654.1:0-2917 GCA_043785205.1 Bdellovibrionales bacterium | reverse complement strand
GGCGGCGTCCGGCGACAAGGGGAACTCGGCCGCGAACGCCGATCAGGACGAGAAAAACTCGGCGATCGTCGAACAGATGACAAAAGTGATCACAAATTTTCTCTCCAAGGCCGTTCGCGAAGTGACGATTACCGTGAGTTGGAAGCGCGGAACGACGACTCAAAATTACGACATCGCCATGTACTGGGTGGACCTGAACAGTGATTTTAACATCAATCCTTAACGGTAGCGTACGGAAGCATCGTAGAGCCTCCGACCGGGGATCGGAGGGCCTCCGTACGGTTCGTCCAACATCCGATCTACGGTCGGAAGACCTTCAGGCGGTAAACCGCCACGCCGACGGATTCACCCTGATCGAAGTCATGATCGCGATCGTCCTCCTCGTCATGATCTCGGTCGCGATCTACCAGGCGACCACCCAGACGTTCCGGTACCGCGCGAAGATCATCAATGAGGGGGACTTTTACGGCGCGATTCGGCTTTCGATGGGACTCGTCGATCGCGATCTCTCGGCGCTCTTCTCGCCGGTGAATCTGAATCCGAAGAACTTCCCGACTCCGGGGGCGTCGTCGGTTCCGAGCGGCGGACAAGTCGATCCGTACCCCCCCCTCCGGGGCGGCGTAGGTCGCGGAGGCGCCGATCCGAACGGACTCGCCGTCCAGGCCCAGCGACTCGACGAACTCTCGAAGACCGAGCTCGGCCAGCTCAGCGACTACTGGCTTCCAGCGACGGACCTCACGGCGATTCGTCCCTCGCGGTTCGTCGGCACGGAAAATCGAATCCAGTTCGTCACCGCCTCGCACATGCGGATCTATAAAAATTCCCCGGAAAGCGAGTTCGCGAAAGTGGTCTACGAACTCCGGGACGAAAAGGATTCGGATCTCGGCGACGGCATCAAAGTACTCGTCAAGATCGAAGATCCGAACGTTTTCGACGACGGCGACAAGAAGGGAAAGGCCGCGAAGATCTACCCTTTGCTCACCGGCGTGAAGAAATTCGTCTTTCGTTACTATCGGCGCGACAAGAAAGCGTGGGAGCGGACCTGGGATACGAATCGCGACGACATGAAAGGACTCTATCCCGACATCGTCGAACTCACGCTCGAGGTCACGGGCTTGGCGAAGCTGAGTTTTCACGGCGTTTACATGTTTAAACCGGAGACCCCTTTCTATGGCATGGATCCGACGCTTTAAACATCGACTCGCCCTCCGGCGAGAACCCACCGACGAAAGCGGAATCGCCCTTTTCATGGTGATCGCCGCGATGACCGTCCTTTCCGTCGTCGTTACCGAATTCACGTACGTCGCCCAGGTGAACGCCCGTTCCAGCGTCGACTCATCCGATACGCTGAAGGCCCATTACCTCGCGAAAACGGGATTCAAGATCTCCCTCCTCCGCCTGCGCGCCTACAAAGAACTCAAGGCATTCGGGGGTCCGAACTCGAACCTCCCGAAAATACCACCAGCGATCCTCGACCAGATTTGGAGCTTTCCGTTCTTCTATCCGATTCCCGGAAACGCGCCGGGACTGACGATCGTAATGAAGGACGAGATCGAAAAATTCCAAAGCGACTCGAATCTTCCGGGACACTTCACGGCGACGATCGAATCCGAGTCGAGCAAGGTCGGGATCAACTCGATGCTCGCCGCGATGGCTCCGCCGCCGGCCCCGAAACCGTCCGGTAGCCCATCGCCGTCGCCGCCGAATCCGGCCGCGAGCGCGAAACCGGCGGGATTCGACGTCGAAGAGGCGCGGAAAGGCGTCAAGGATTTGATCGGACGACTCGTCGAGGAAAAATTCAAAAAGGATCAGGATTTCGCCGCCGAATACCGCGACCTCGAACTCGAGGAGCTCTACGATAACCTCCTCGGCTGGATGGATTTCACTTACCAACCGAAGAACGGCAGCGGAAAGCAGATCCTACCGTATAAGAAGGGCCCGCTCTACAGCCTTACCGAGCTCCACATGATCCATCCGGTCGATGACGGTCTCTACGACCTCCTGGCGCCGAATTTCACGCCATTCATCACGCCCGGGATCAACGTGAACAAGATCGAGGAACCGATGCTCCGGGCGATTCTTGTCGGGATTACCGACGAAGAGGTCATCCAGTTCTTCAAGGACCGGGACTCCGAAGAGGTCGATGGGACGTTTAAATCCGCCGATGATTTTTTCAAGTACGTCGAAAGTCACGTGGCCGTATTCAAGAGCTCCACCACCCTCGACGACCTCAAGGCCCGGCTCGTGAAACAAGGGATCCAGATCCTAACCGACGCTGAGATCTTCAAGATCACCGTCGTGGCCGAGGTGAATAAGGCGACCCGGATCCTTGAGGCCTGGATGCTGCTCGAAACCGGCGCGAGCGGAGCGGCGGGCTCCGGAGCGGGCGGGAAATCGGGTACCGGCGGTGGCTCTACCGTGCCGAAAGCCCCGGCGAATCCGCCGGATCCGAACGCCCCTCCGGGCGGCACTCCGTCGAGCGTTCAACCGAATGCGGCTGGCCTTCGCCTCCTCTACATGCGAGAATCCTAAGGAGAAACGATGCGTATCTTAGGTCTGGACATCGGAAGTACCAGTATCAAGGCGGTCGAAGTCGATACGGCTTTCGGGCGTTTCGAAATTCATGAATACCATGAAGTTCGGGTAAACCCGGGAGAGTCGTCCATCGCCGTCGCGGGCGGGCTCGTGCGCTCGCTTCCGAAGTCCCCGGACCGCGTCGTCGTTCCCCTTCGGGCGAACCGCGTGACCCTCCGTAACCTCCGACTCCCGACCCGGGACAAGAAGGCGATCACCTCGAGCGTCGCTTTCGAGCTCGAAGACGACCTTCCGTTCGAAGCCGATCAGGCCGCCTCTGACTTCGTCATCCTCGGCACGGCCGGGAACGACTCCCAGGTCCACGTCTCGGCTGCCCTGAGGA
>JAYVXM010000653.1:0-2917 GCA_043785205.1 Bdellovibrionales bacterium | reverse complement strand
GAATCCCCACACCAGTGCCGAGGAACGGTCCCTGCGCACGACGAGGAGAACCGTCGCGAGCGATTCGGCCACGAAGAAATAGCGTTCGTGCATTTTCGGAAGAACGAGCGGAATGAGGACCGCCGAGAGGAATATCCAATCGAGGGATTCGGCGGCGTCCGGCGGCCGACGGTACCGGGTAAAAATCGCCGCTCCGATTCCGAACGAAACCGCCAGGCCGATCCCGATTCCGATGGGGACCCACCGGTCATAGCTCGCATCCGGAAAGAGCGACCATACGTTCGGGGCGTTCATCGTCAGGGTGTGAAACGCGTCCTTCTGGCCGGCGTAGATATCGAGAATTCCCGTCCAGGGAAGGCCCTTCGTCCAGGCAGGAAAGGCCGCGGCTCCGTAGGCGACCATCATGCCCACGAACGTAACGAGCGCGGTCCGGCCTATCCGCGCGCGATCACGATACAGCGTGAGCACCCAGAGCGGTCCGACGGCAGGTAAAAGGAAAAGTGTTTGGGCCTTCCAGGTGAAAGCGACAGTGAAGAAAAAGACGCTCGCGGGCACGCGCCCTCGCACCAGGGCGGAAACCGACAAAAGAATAAACGCCGAGTACCAGGCGTCGAACTGTCCCCACCACGCGGCGTTCAGAAAGAGGGTGGGCGTGAGCCAGATCGCGACTGCCCCGACGGCCGCCAGAAAGGGCGATCCGCGAAGCGCGCGCACGAGAATATAGGCGCTCCCGCCGAGGAGCAAATCGCCGGCGAGGGTCGTCATCTTTACAACCGCCAGATTCGATTCGTCGAGACGAAGAAATCCTTCGAGCTGGAGGGAAGCCCAGAGCGCATAGAGATTCGGCGGCGAATAGTTCGCGAAAAACTTCGGATTCCAGGCCATCGCGCCGCTTTCGCGAACGATCTGGGTCCACCCGTTAAAAAAGAAGTGAAAATCATCCGAAATCATGGAGAACGCGTAAACGCGGATCGCGATGGCGGCGACCCACGCGACGCCGACAAATCCCCAACGAAACTTCGACGCGGCGGGATTCATTCGGAAACCTCGTTCGCGGCCCCGAGTTGACGAATCCCCTCGTAGAGGGTGATTCCGACCGCGGTCGAAAGGTTCAACGATCGCACGCGCGCGTCGAACATCGGAATTCGTGCGCAATCGGCGGCATAACGGTTCAGGATCCAATCTGCGAGCCCCGCCGTTTCCTTGCCGAAGAAAAAATAGGTACCCCGTTCGTATCGCCGTTGATGGATCGTTTTTCCGGCCTTCTTCGACAGGAAAACCTTCGGCGCGTTCGTCGGAAGCGATTCGAAGAACGCCTCGATCGAAGGGTGTTTAACGACCTTAAGGTGTTCCCAGTAATCGAGTCCCGCGCGGCGTACCGCCGCTTCCGAAACGTCGAATCCGAGCGGTTCGACGAGATGGAGGGTCGCCCCCGTCGCGAGGCAAAGCCTTCCGATCGATCCCGTATTCTGGGGAATCTCCGGCTCGACGAGGACGACGTGAAAATCGAAATGAGACACGGTTTTAAGGACGAAGCGTGTTCATCAAACGCGGATACGGAACCGTCTCGCGCACGTGGGGGACGCCCGTCATCCACGCGACCGTCCGTTCGAGCCCTAGCCCGAAACCGGAATGCGGTACGGAACCGAAACGACGAAGGTCGAGGTACCACTCGTAGTCCGCCTGATTCAGCTCGTGCTCCTTGATCCGGCGTTCGAGGACCTTCGCGTTTTCTTCGCGCTGACCGCCGCCGATGATCTCACCGTAGCCGTCCGGTGCGATCAGATCGCAGCCGAAGGCGTACTTTCCGGTCCCTTCCGATGCCGGGCCGAAGAGGGAGTCGGATTGCTTGAAGTAGAACGCTTTGATTTGCGAAGGCATGTGGTGGACGAAAACCGGTTTTCCGAACTCTTCGCCGAGCGCCGCTTCGTGGGGGGCCCCGAAGTCTTCGCCCCAGGGAATCCCGACGCCGCGTTTTTCAAGAATCTTCAATGCTTCGTCGTACGAGATCCGCGGGAACGGGCCCTTCAGCGCCTCGAGCTTGGTCACGTCGCGCTCGAGAATGACGAGCTCCTTCGAGCGACGCGTGAGCACGGATTGAGCGATATGCTCGATCAGTCCTTCGCCGAGCTTCATGTTCCCCTCGAGATCCATGTAGGCGACCTCCGGTTCGATCATCCAGAACTCCGTCAAATGTTTCCGCGTCGCCGACTTTTCCGCCCGGAACGTCGGACCGAAGGTGTAGACCTTTCCGAACGCCATCGCGCCGGTTTCGCCGTAGAGTTGGCCCGATTGGGTCAGGAACGCTTCTTCGTCGAAATAGTCGGTCTTGAAGAGCGTCGACGTGCCTTCGCAGGAGTTCGGCGTGAGGATCGGGGCGTCGAACTGCACGAATCCGAGGTCGTCGAAATATTCGTGGATCGCGCGGATGATTTCGGCGCGTACGCGAAGCGCCGCCCACTGACGCTGGGAGCGGATCCAGAGGTGGCGATGCTGCATGAGAAATTCGACGCCGTGTTCTTTCGGCGAAATCGGATAGGGTTCCGCGATCGAAACGGTCTTGATCGAAGCGATTCCCATTTCGAATCCGCCGGCCGAGCGGGGTTCCTTCCGGATCTTTCCGGTCACCTCGATCGACGACTCTTGGGTCAGCTTCTCGAACTCTTCGAAGGAGGGTTCGTCGCATTCGCCTTTGAAGAGGACGCCCTGCATGATCCCGGTCCCGTCACGCATCATGAGGAATTTGATCTTCCCGGAGCTTCGCTTGTTATAAACCCAGCCCTTCAGAGTTACGGTCTGGCCATCATAGCGGTCGGAGTTCTCGATGAAAAAACGGTCGAAGCTCATAGGAATTTCCTCTTTGCGGAGCCCGAATTAAGCGGGAAAGCGGCTCTGATTTCAACCCAGAAATACAGAG
>JAYVXM010000652.1:0-2921 GCA_043785205.1 Bdellovibrionales bacterium | reverse complement strand
GCCAGCTCCTCGGCCGCAGCCTCCCGCTCCGCGCCCAGAGCCGCCGGCTCCACGGCCGGAACCGCCGGCCCCACGCCCGGAACCGCCAGCTCCTCGGCCGCAGCCTCCCGCTCCGCGCCCAGAGCCGCCGGCCCCACGGCCTGAACCACCGAGTCGCCCGAATCCGCCATCGCCTCCACCGAGTCGTCCGTCCCCGCCTCCTCGGCACGGCCTGATCGACTTGCCGGCCGACGGCTAATCGCTTCGGAAGGAAGTTCGGATCATTGATTCCGAACTTCCTTCCCCTAAGTTCCAATCGTCGCGCTTCTTTCGCATAAGGGGACCATCGGGGGGAGCAGAAGATTGGATATCCACGTGAGAGGGTGATCTCGAAAGAGGTCACCCTCTTTACTTTTCTCTGCTAAAATCGACTGCGTGCTCACCGTGCGTTTTCTCGAGCCGAAGGACGAAGCGACTTTTCGCGAGGCGGTGGCCGAGGATTGGGGCGCGTTCACGTTCGCCCACGGTTACGAATCGGGAATGTCGATTTCCCGCTACATCGCGAAACTCGAATCGATGCGGGACGGCTCCGGGCTGACCGGTGACGAAGTCCCCGCGACTCTCCTCTTCGCGTTCGTTCGCGAGGCGGACGGAAACGACCGCTGCGTCGGCCGCGTTTCGATCCGACATCGCCTGAATGACTGGCTCGCGAAGATCGGCGGCCACGTCGGGTACGGCGTGCGCCCGACGGATCGCCGGAAAGGATATGCCACCGAGATTCTCGGGCAGGCGCTGACGATCGCGAAAATGATCGGCATCGATCGCGCGCTCCTGACGTGCGACGACGTGAACCTCGGTTCGATCCGGACGATCGAACGGAACGGCGGTTATTTCGAAGGCACGGTCACGGATCCGAAGGCCGGAACGTTAAAACGCCGCTATTGGATCTCGCTTTAGCTTTCCCCGACGGGTCGAAAACGACACAGATTTTCCTGCGCGAAAACACCGATTAGACTAGGAAGACACGCAGTACGTCGTAGCGAGGTCCATCCCATGTCTCACCTGCCTAAAATTCTCACCGGTTTTGCAATTCTGCTCGCCCTCGGCGGAGGCGCCCTTCCTACCGCGCGGGCCGACGAAGAGTCGCTCGAAAAAACGCTGGCGAGTACGCCGCCGCCTCCGATCGATCTTCGTCCGGTCGACCGCGCGCCGAGCGAGGTCACTCCGGCGACGATCATCCTGAACCGCGCTTCGTTCGATCTACCCGAGCCGAAGAAGTGAAGCTCGGACGAAGTTCCGAAGCCGGATTTTCCCTGATCGAAGTTTTGATCGCGGGAGCGATCATGGCCTTTTTCGCCATGGTGATGCTCCAGCAGCACGAGCTCCAGTCCCGCATGGTGACGACGAACGAAGCCCAAATGGAAACGTTCACGTTGATGTTCCAAATCCAACAAGTGATGAACGACCCGGTTTCGTGCTCGATCAGCATCGGCCAGGCGTTTGGCCGGGTGACCGATCTGAAGGACCTCGGAAAAAAAGGGAACGCGAAAGTGCCGACGCTCTTCCGCGCGTTTAAAAATGCGAGCGGCCAGTTCGAAGCGGTGAAGTTCCTCATTCCGGGGCAAACGATCGGAGCGAACGTCCTCCGAGTCTCCGATATTCAGGTCGCGCCTCACGCGGTCTTCGACGGCCAGGTCGATCTCGTTTTGACGATCGACCGCATGCGGCCGGGCGTATTCGGTGGACTGACCACGACGAAGCGGATTCCGATCAACGTCGATCTCGTCGGACCCGAACACGCGAACGCGTTCGACGGAATCATGTGCCTGAATCCCGGCCAACCCTCGACCACGGGTTCTACCCCGAGCGACGTGAAATCGGCGCTCCAATCTATGGGAGCGGCGGGAACCGGCGGCGACGAGGGAAGCGCCCAGGCCTCGACCCGAAACGCGTTAGCCAAGGCATGCGCGGACGCCGGCGGAAGCTGGCTCATGCGCGAGAACCGGTGCGGACCCGCGGCGACCGCGGACCAAGCCTCGCTCGCCGCCCTCCAGACCGCGTGCAGCACGGCCGGCGGGCAATGGGACGCTACCGGTAATCACTGCGCCGTATCGGCGCACTAATAATCAGAGCCGTATCGGCGCACTAATAATCAGAGCCGTATCGCGGACTATTGGCCCATGATGTACGCGAACATCAGCGGCGCGACGATCGTGGCATCGCTCTCGACGATGTAGCTCGGGGTCGTGACCGAGAGCTTGCCCCACGTGATCTTCTCGTTCGGCACCGCGCCCGAATACGATCCGTAGGACGTCGTCGAATCCGAGATCTGGCAGAAATAACCCCAGAGGCGAACGTCTTCTTTCTCAAGGTCCTGGCGGATCATCGGCACGACGCAGATCGGGAAATCGCCCGCGATGCCGCCGCCGATTTGAAAAAAGCCGATCGAGTGGGTCTTCGAGACGCCAAGGTACCACTCGGCGAGCGAGGTCATGTACTCGATACCGGAGCGGACGGTGTGCACGTTCTTCACGTGGCCCTTCAGGCAGTACGAAGCGTACATGTTCCCGAGGGTCGAATCTTCCCAGCCCGGAACGACCATCGGAAGATTTTTCTCCGCGGCGGCGAGGAGCCAGGAGTCCTTCGGGTCGATTTGGTAGTGTTCCTTGAATTTTCCGGCGAGGAGCGCGCGGTAAAAGAATTCGTGCGGGAAGCAGCGTTCACCCTTGGCTTCCGCGGCCAGCCACTGTTCCTCCATGATCCGCCAGATCTTCCGCATCGCCGCTTCTTCGGGGATGCAGGTGTCCGTCACGCGGTTCAGGTGCTTGTCGTACAAGCGCTGCTCGTCCTCTTTCGTGAGATCGCGGTAATTCGGCACGCGTTCGTAGTGGTCGTGGGCGACGAGGTTGTAAACGTCCTCCTCGAGATTCGCGCCGGTGCAG
>JAYVXM010000651.1:0-2927 GCA_043785205.1 Bdellovibrionales bacterium | reverse complement strand
ATCGCGCAGACGATCGAATTCCCCGCGCGCGAAGCTCCAGTGCTGCTTCGGCTTCAGATGATGCACGACGTGATAGCCGGCATTGTAGGTATAGAGGTTGAGGAGTGGGCTCGTGAAATTTCGGGCGACTTCCATCGGTCGCGCGTAGTTCGTCCCGACGTGTTGGGAGTAATTGAAGAACGTGAGTCCGAGCAGCGCGCCCTGCTGAGGAAGGACGACGAGAAGAAGCGTGCGGCGCCAGTCGACCGTCAGGAGATAGAGCGTCCCGCCGTAGAGAAAGATCCAGTGCGAGACCTGATAGAGGAATTCCCCGTACTGACCCTTTCTCCGGAGCCCGCCGAAGTGGCGGAAAATCGCGCGGTAAAAACCCGGCATCGCCCGGCAGACGTCGAGCGCGAGCGACGCGAAAGTCGCGCGGTCTCCTCCGAAATGGGTCGAGGTCACATCGCCGTCCGGGTTATTGTGATAAACGTGGTGGGAGCGGTTATGGACGACGAGCCAGGCGGTCGCGGGCATCGCGTAGAACGCGCTTCCCCAGTATTCGGCGAGGAGATTGAGCGGTTTCCACCGAAAGACTGCGTCGTGATGAATATTATGGATCGTCGAAGCCACGGGGACGCAAAGGAAGATCGAGAGCGCCACCTGCCAGAGGCGGATCTCGGGCGAAAACCAGTTCGTGAGCGTATTCACCGTCGTGATGACGATGAGCAAGCCCTGGCTCCAGTCTTTTCCGTTCCGGAAAAGCCACGAAGAACGATCGGACTTCGGAGGGCGCGATCCTTGCTCCACTCGAAAACTCCCTAAAAACGCGGAATTAAAGGCCGACGAAGCCGAAGAACCATCCGAGCGTGCCGGCACCGGAGGCTTGGCTCGTCACGCGGATGATCTTTCCGGGCGCTTTCGCGTCGGATCCGGCATCCGGAAAATACGGCGAGTAGGCGCCGGGGTTCCACGCGACCGCGCGACCGTAGTCCCAGTTCCGAAAGGTATACTTTTGGCCGCCGATGTTTTTCGAGCATGCCGGGGTCTTGCAAGGCGCTCCGTCGAGCGCGCCGGTCGATTCGTCGATGAAGCGGTTCGGGAGGAACGCCTTCAGATCGGCGGGCGGGTTCCGAAAGAACGCCCGCAGATTCACGTTCACGGTTTCGCCGGTCACCATGCTGACGAGGGGAACCGTCGCTCCGCGCGCCAGATCGCCCATGAGTTTCACGTTCTTATCCGTGAGCGTCGCGCTTTGCTTCCACCATTCCGCGTCGAGGAATTGAGATTCGCCGTTCGGGCGATGCTTGAGCGCCTCCCAAGCCGCGTTGGCGGCGGTCGAGCCCGACTGAATGTTCGTCCAGGCCTTCGCCATGTAGGACGATCCGTTCGGAAGAAGCGTGCCGAATTTCTTGAACGCGTTGATCTTCTCCACTCGCTGTTTCGCCGGGGATCCCTGGACGTCCGACCAGATCCGGACCTGCTCGAAGCCGGCGGTCGCGCCGACCGATTGACCGACGTTCAGAATATCTTCCCAGCTGTAGGCGAGCATCATATCGAGCGTCGCGTAACTCGAATAGAGCGCGGAGAGGAAACCGAGCCGTTCCGCTTCGCCGACCCAAAGGTAGCGGTGGATGCCGTCCTTGAACGCGCCCTGACCGTAAAGGATTTGGTTGTCGAACACGATCGGCTTCGAAAGATCGAGCGCGTTCAGCCGCGCGAGGGCCGTATCGTAAATGCCTTCCCATTCCTGGAGCATCTTTTGGAAGTCGGAAGCGTTCTGAACGGTAGGTCCCATCCCCTTCATCGGCTGGGCGACGAACTGAGCGCCTTCCCGCCACTGCGGGCTCGGATAGCCGACGCGTGCGACGGAATAGCCCGACCGGAGGGTCGTCAGCAGGACGCTATGCACGGCGCGCGCGTTCTTGTTTTCGACGAACGGGCGGATCCGGAAGAGGAAGCTCTTCCAACCCTTGTACATCGCGAGCTGGATCGCGACCCATTTTGCGTCCGGCGCGAGGGCGGCGTATCTCTTTTCGTCGCCGTAGACGCCGATGACGTCGTCGAGCCCTTCCGGGCCGGAGTAGGTCGTCAGGGCTTTCCGCAGCGTTTTTAGATCGCCGGAGATTAGGTCTTCGCCGATTCCGTCGAGCGCCGCGGGAGAGCGCGACTGACTTTTTTCCGAACGAGCGATGGCGGCTTTGGCCGCTTCTTCGGTGAGGAGCGCGGAGGCCGGCACGTCCGCGGCGGGCGGAAGGTTTTCGTAGGGGGCGTTCCGGAGTTTATTTTCCGGTGGAGCGTCGGCGGTGGAATCCGTGATTTTATCGGCAAGGGCGCTCGTCGCGGAAATCGCCAAGGTCGCCGCAATTCCCAAGAATCCTATTCTCTTCACCGAACGCATCATGCGATTGTCCCCCGCCCTTATGTGGCGAGGAAATCATATCGGCCTGAGAGAGGTTGTCAAACCGATTCCCGGGCGGATAAACTCCCGAAAAGCCTCAGAAACGCCCGGCGATTTCCTATGCATCACCTGCCCCATATCCGCGCTCTCCGGCGTCAATTCCTCGCCTGCTTGCGGCTCGCTCTGCACTACCCCCGGCGGATTTTGGTCGGTTTTTTCCTCTTTCTGGCGCTCACCGCCCTAGGACTCCCTAAGCTCCAGTTCCTCGTTTCCGTCGACGACATGGTGAACGACGACTTCATCACGGCGAAGAACCTCGCGACGATCCGGAACGAGTTCCAGGACCAAAACGAAATCTTTCTCGTGATCGAACCGAAATCGGGCCGCCTCACGCTCGACGAAGTCTGCTCGATCCGCTACTGGATCGCCGACCTGGTGGCGGAAACCCCGGAAGTGCGCCGTATTTTTTCGCCGTTCAGCATTCGCCAAGCCGAGCTGAAGGATTCCTTCCTGACCTACCCGAACGTATTCGCGCCGGAGTGCGAAC
>JAYVXM010000650.1:0-2956 GCA_043785205.1 Bdellovibrionales bacterium | reverse complement strand
TCGCGAAACGGCTCCGGGCGGCGTCTCCCGAAGGGACGCTGCGGGTGAAGGAATGCATCCTTCCCGTCGAATACGATCGCGGGGCGAAGATCGCCCTCGAGTGCATCGGTGCCGACCGACCCGAGCTCGTGCTCAGTTTCGGCGCGGGCGGATGCGAGATCGATTTTGAAACGCGCGCCCACAACCGCGATCGGACGAGCGCTCCCGACAACGCGGGCGTCCGCCGCGATTCGGGCGCCCCGATCATCCCCGGCGCGCCCGCCGAGATCTCTTTCAACGCGCCGATGGACCTCATTTTCCGGAACTCCCGGAGCCACGGCCACGTCCGCCTCGTGCGCTCGACCGACCCGGGAAATTACGTGTGCAACAACACCGCCTACTGGCTGGCCCACGCGTTCACGGTTCCGACTTCCGCGACGCGATTCGGTTTCATCCACGTTCCGCCGACGACCTGCGGAGCGAACGTGGCGGCGCCCGACGCGCTCGCGGAGACGATCTTCGGCGGCCTCCGCGCGGCTCTACCCGAACTTTTCTAGCGTCCCATCAGGGCGTGGATGAGCGGAACCGTGACGAGCGAGAGCGGAATGCCGACGCCGAGCATGAGCGCGCCGAGCTCGGGGGCGAAGCCCGCTTCGATTCCGAGGACCGTCGACGTGATCATCGGCGCCATCGCCGACTCGAGGACCGCGACCGAGTAGAGATCACCGCGCATCCCGATCCCGAAATAGGCTAGCGCCCCGATCGCGAGCGGAGCGAGGAACATCTTGTAACCGAGCCCGAACGCGAGTCCGCGCGCCTCCCCCGCGAGCATCCTTCGGTTCAGGGTCAGCTGGGCGCCGACGCTCACCATCGCGACCGGAACGAGCGTGGCCGCGAAGCGCTCGGCCAGCGCCTGCCAAACCGGCGGGAGCGGATCCATCCGCGCGAGCGCGAACGCAAGGAGCAGCGCCAGGAACGGCGGAAACCGCGCGAGCTCGCGCCCGAATTTTTCCCAGTCGAACTTCGTCCGTCCGGCCGAGTGAAAATAGGAAATCCAGAGCGTGCCGCCGACGGAGAGGCCGAGAAAAGTTCCGAGCTGATCGAGCAGGATCGCGGGCGGAAGATTCTTCGGACCGAGGAGCGCCTCGATGAGCGGAAATCCGACGAAGGCGGTATTTCCGAGTCCGGCGGAAAGCGCGAGGAGTCCCCACTGATCGCGGCGAATCCATCCGCGGCGGTAAAGGAGGCCGAAGAATCCAATCGCGCCGACGAAAAGGATCCACGGGACGAACGGAAGAAAAAGCAGCGACGCGTCGATTCCACCCGGACGTTCCCCGAGCGTCCGCAAAAACGGGGGAAGCTGGGCCAGGACGAGCGCGGGTACTGCCACGGCGATGACGTAGGCGTTCAGCGCCTTCGGCGCGCCGATCGGGAAGTGACGGGACTTCCGCAGCAGCATGCCGAGCGCGAGGCCGATCAAAATCACTAAAAATGGACCAAACGACGCGTTCATTCTAAACTCTTAGCCATGATGCTACCCACGAGAGTCTCGTTTGGAAATACGCTTTCCATCCTCTTCGCGTTCACGCTCGCGAGCGGCGCGGCCTACGCGAAGGACAAGCCGAAGTACGGAAAAACCACGGTCCCGCTTTCTGAAGACTCGAGTTACTTCCGGGGCGCGACGAAAACGGATTTTTGGAAGCTGATCCCCTACTACGTCCCCCAGCATAACCCGAAAGCCTGCGGTGTCGCCGCCTCGATCATGGTGCTGAACGCCCTCCTCGCGCCCGAGCGGAACACCGCCGACGCGAAGAACGTCAGCGTCGACGAAATTTTCAAGCTCGCACCCGCGTATAAGAAAGCGGTCGGCACGACGGGCAAGGGCTTCCCGATCGACGAGCTCGCCGAGGCGCTCACGACCGCGCTGACGAACGCTCCGGGCGGCCCGTACACGGTCACCGTCGAGCGCTTCGACGGTAAGGATTCGAAAGCGGAGATGAAACGCCTCGAAAAACTTCTCATCGCGAACGAGAAGAACCCCAAGGATTTCATCATCGCGAATTTTCTCCAGAGCGTGCTCACGGGAGATCCGGAAGGATCCGTCGGCCACCACGCTCCGATCGGCGCGTACGACGCCCACAAGAAGCGCGTCCTCATGCTCGATCCGGACCGGGAGTACTACCAGCCGTACTGGGTCCCGTACGAGAAACTATTCGACGCGATCAACACGACCGATCCGGCGCATAGCCGGAAGCGCGGGCTCATCGTCGTGAGTCATTAGGGGTGAAGTTCTTGGCGAAGCGAGATCATTGGATGGACATTAAAGCGAATAATTCCTGATCGTGAAGCGAGAGGGAAACATTGGTCAAACGCGCATCCGAGTCAGATCGAAGACAGGAGCCAGGAGAAAGGAGCCACCGCGCGGATTTCAGATTTTCAGATTTTCAGGTTCACAATTCTCGTGAGAGATTAAGCCTACGCATGCGCAACGTTTATTTTGATCGCAAAATGGTTCTTCTTTACCTGCTTGCGATTTTGCTCGGTCTCGCTCTGGTTTTCCAGGGTCCGACCGGAACTTTGGATTCAAGACTTTATTATTCTGCGCAGACTTCCTCGCAGTATATGAATAGCCTTTCGTTGGCCCAAATTTCGATTTATTTCCGAAACGAACTCGTCGACCTGGCCTTGATCGGAACCTACACAACGATTTCAATCCTGAGTCTAAAAAGACTCTGGCCTAGACCAACCGGAATTCGGTTTCTCGGACTGCTACCGGGACTCCTCGATTTGATCGAGACTCTGGTCATTCTTTTTTGCCTCGCTGGTCAAACGAGCATCAGTCGCTTCCCCTGGCTGGGCGACGTTACTTTCGCGAAATGTGCAAAGCTCGGTTTCAAATCCAGCCATTTTCCCCGGTTTACCGGCGGCCACTACCAGAGAGAAATCCCCGGCTTCGACTCGGCCAGGCGGACTCTGC
>JAYVXM010000649.1:0-2962 GCA_043785205.1 Bdellovibrionales bacterium | reverse complement strand
AGCGCGACCACCCCTTTCGCCCAGGCGAAGCGCCGGAAAATCCGCAGTCGGGTAAGTAAAGTCGCCTTCCCTTCGCCCGCCCATTTCCCGAACTCCCGGTAGAGCACGGTCTCGGGGGAGACGAAAAAAAGCAGCGCCGGGGCGACGTACGCTTGCGCGAGGGCAAGTTGGGAAAAAGCCTCGGTCGGGACGCACCAGAGGATGGCGAGCGTGGCGAGGGCGTCCATTCCGCGAGCGAGCCCATGCTCGAGAACGTTCCAAATTCCGTGGCCGATCCACTTTTTCGTCGTACTTCGATCGTCGCTCACGGAAGTGTGCTCCAGAGTGCGGGCAATGCGTTATTCGGGTTCCGCGAAGAGGCCATTCAGGTCTCTTCAACATCCTTTAATGGCCCCCATTTCGCAATCCTCATGTCCTCGCCCGTCGTCCTACGGTATGGATGAAATAGGGATACCCGAAGTAAGCACGGAGATCAGGAATGCCAACCCCAAACCAAACCAAAACTCGAGTCATTTGGGTCGTGCCGGAAAAATCCGGTGGCATTCGCACTTATGCCGAGGGTCTCCTCCTCGCCCTTCGGGGCGCGAGCCCCATTGAGGTCGAAGCCCGCTGGGAACTTCCCGAGGAATCTCTTTTTACCCCGAAGGCGGAAAGCCGGAATATCGTCCACCTTCAGCACGAGTTCGGATTCTTCGGATCTAAACTCCCGGGTCGTTACCGATTTCCGCGCTGGATTCGTGCGATTAAAAGTAAAAATCCGAATGCGACCTGGCTAGCGACCGCCCACTACGTCATCGACCGCGACTACCGCTTTCCCCTCGAAGGAAAAGAATGGTGGTCGATCGTCCCTCGCGTTTTGGTGAACCTCTTCTTCATTTCGGCGATGCGGAAGGCCTGGACTCGCGGGACGTGGGAAAATTTCGACGGCGTAATCGTGCATTCGAAACTCCAAGTGGATGCGATCTTGAAATCCGGCTGCGAAAGAGTGGCCGTCATTCCGCTCCCCGTTCCGAGGACGTCACGTCTCCCCGAAAACGCGTCAAGTTCGAACGTCACGCTTTTCGGATATTTCTCTCCGGACAAGGGCCAGGATATCGCGATTCGCGCCTGGTCGCTCTTAGGGGAGTCCGCTCCGAAACTCGTCTTAGCCGGCGGAGTGCGCCGAAAAGAAGACGAAAAATACTACGCCGAATGCCGGGGGTTGATTCGAAAGCTCGGTCTCGAAAGTCGAATCGAAATCACGGGCTACGTACCGGAGGAAAAACTCGATTCGCTTTATCGCGAGGCTCGTCTCGTCATCGCGCCCTTTCGAGTGACGACGGGCTCGGCGTCGATTGCGGCGGCCTTCGCTCGGGGCGCGGCGGTCCTTGCGTCCGATTTGCCCCTCAACCAAGAACTCACCGAGCGAGTTCCCGGATCTCTTGCCTTCTTCAAGACTGGATCACCGGAAGCCTTGGCGGCCGAGGTCCGCGCCATTTTCGGGGATCGCGACCGAATTCGCCTTCTGTCCGATCGCGCTAAGGCCTATGCCGAGAAGCACTCTCCCGAGAAGATGGCTGCTCTCCATCTCGATTTTTATCGATCTTTCGAAAACCCGCGATAAGTTGATCGAGATGAAAACAGCGCTTATTTTTGGCATTACGGGTCAAGACGGCACTTACCTCGCCCGCCTCCTTTTGGCGAAAGGGTACCGGGTGGTGGGAGCGTCACGCGACGCCCAAATGGCCTCGCTCGAAAATCTTCGGGCCCTTCACCTTCTGGATCAAGTCACCGTCCAATCGGTCTCCCTGACCGACTTTCGGAGCGTCCTTCAGTGTATTTCGACCCTCCGTCCGGACGAAATTTACAACCTCGCCGGCCAGACCTCGGTCGGTTTGTCGTTCGACCAGCCCGTCGAAACCTTCGAAAGCATCACGATCGCCACCTCGAATCTCCTCGAGGCGATTCGCTTTATCGGAGCTCCGATTCGCCTTTATAACTCGTGCTCTGGTGAATGCTTCGGCGAAACCGCGAGCCCGTCGCGGGAAGATTCCGCATTTCGTCCGCGGAGCCCGTACGCCGTCGCGAAGGCCGCGGCGTTTTGGCAGGTCGCTAATTATCGCGAAGCCTACGGGATTTACGCCGCCTCCGGAATTCTTTTCAATCATGAGTCGCCGCTTCGGCCGGAACGATTCGTCACCCAAAAAATAGTTCGCGCCGCGTGCCGGATCGCCGCGGGTTCGAAAGAAAAACTCGAGCTCGGAAATCTTTCGATACGGCGGGATTGGGGATGGGCGCCCGATTTCGTCGAGGGGATGTATCGAATGCTCCAAACCGAAAGGCCGATGGATTTTATTCTGGCCACCGGAACGAGTCATTCGCTCGAAGAGTTTCTGAATTTGACTTTCCAGAAAGTCGGACTCCATTGGCGGGATCACGTCCAGTCCCGAAAAGATCTTCTTCGTCCCCTCGATTTGAAGGAAAGCATCGGAAATCCCGCTCGCGCCGCGGAGGTACTCGATTGGCGCCCGTCGGTCGACTTTTCGGGAATCGTCGAGCGAATGGTGTCGGCCGGCCGAAACGGTAACCGGGACCTCTGATGCTTTCTCGCGGCCCCACTCCGACGATTACCTTAGCGATCGCCACTCTCGGTCGCTTCGAAGAAGTACGGGATACGGTCGAAGCGATTTTGGGGGGAAGCCTTCTGCCCCTGGAAATTCTGATCTCGGACCAGAACACGCCGGCCCGGCCGGATCTCGACGCCTACCTAGCGAACCGGTCGCCTCTCATTCGCCACCTTCGGACCGAGCCGAAAGGCGTCGTCTTTAGCATGAACGTTCTTCTTCGAAACGCGAAAGGAGACGTGATCCTTTACGTCGATGACGACGTTATTCCTTCGCCGAACCTCGTAGAGGCCCATCTCGCGAACTACACGGATCCCACGATCGCGGGCGTCGCCGGTCGGGTCGAACAGCCGACGGGG
>JAYVXM010000648.1:0-9646 GCA_043785205.1 Bdellovibrionales bacterium | reverse complement strand
TCACGATGAACCGATTGCGATGGAGCGGAGCACGCGTGAACTGAGTAATCGGATCGCTTCCGACCTTCTAGCCGATACGATCGCATCGGCAATGCAGGGCGAAGACCGTGCTGAGGAAATGCTCTCGAGCCTGGCCCGGAAGCTTTCGGAAGTTTCTGGAGAGTTATCGAAAGAAACGACAGCTCGGTCGAAAGTGGGGGAGTTTGCTACGCCTGTGCTACGTGATCAGGAGAAAGTCGCTCATGGCCAAGATGGAAAAAACCCTCAAGGCGCTAACCTTGAAGGCTTTTTAATGGAGCCGATGATAGGGATTGAACCTACGACCTACGCTTTACGAAAGCGTTGCTCTACCACTGAGCTACATCGGCACACGGAAAGGACCCAGATTTAACGGAGAGCTAACTGAGGCGCAATCGGAAAGGGTGAGAATTTTCGGAACGGGCTTGCCGCAATGCGCTTATCTCCTTGATATCGCTATTAAAAAAGGGATGGCGTTCCTAAAGCCACGCTTGTTATTCCGCCGCGCACCTGGGAATGTAGGGGCCGATGCCGAAGCCGCGCACCCCCCACGAACCTCCCCGTCGAGAAAAAGGCCAAGTCTGGATTCTTTCGCGCGCGAAAACCGGCGAAAATCGCGTCCTCCTTTTGAAGACGCTTCCCGAGCGCGGCGCCTTTTGGCAGCCGGTGACGGGATCCATTGAGCCGGGGGAGCAAATTCATAAGGGCGCGCTTCGCGAAGCGATCGAGGAGACCGGTCTACCGCCGCTGAAGAACATGGAGACGCTCGGTTACGAATTTTCCTTCGAAGGGAAATGGGGCCCGAGCCACGAGACCGCGTTCTTTTACGAAACTTATCCCGGCTGTCCGAAGGCCACGCTCGATGCCGACGAGCATCAGGGATACCAATGGGTGCCGCTCGAGGAGGCCGTCTCGCTTCTCCATTACGAGCCGAATCGGCAGGCGCTTCTCCAGCTGATCCGCCACTTGAACGTGGCGCGATTGAAGAAGCGCGAAAAAACCGGCTACTGATTTCGATTTCCAATTCACGACCCTAACCCCAGAGAGGTGATTCCCATGCCCGTTCCGTACCCAGTAGAACCGAAAGATCCCGGCCTCGGTAAGGGGCTCTTCGCCGTGTTCAAGACGAATAAGGGCGAATGGACCGTCGCGCTCGAGGAAGAAAAGGCGCCGGAAACCGTGGCGAACTTCGTCGGCCTCGCCACCGGCCAAAAAGCATATACGGATCCCGTTACCCGCGATCAATCCACAAAGCCGTTCTATGACGGCACCGTCTTTCACCGCGTGATCAAGGATTTCATGCTTCAGGGAGGTGATCGCCTCGGTCAGGGGACCGGCGGTCCCGGCTATAAGTTCAAAGACGAATTCCATCCGTCGCTGAAGCACACCGAACCCGGAATGCTCTCGATGGCGAACTCCGGCCCGAACACGAACGGATCTCAATTCTTCGTCACCACCGTGAAGTGTCCGTGGCTCGACGGAAAGCACGCCGTTTTCGGAAAGGTCGTGAAGGGAATGGATGTCGTGAACGCGATCGGAAACGCTCCGACCGGCCAGATGGATCGTCCCCGCGAGGAAGTGAAGATCGAGTCGCTTAAAATTTATCGGACCGCTTGACGGACCGTCATTGCTTCGACAGACTGAATTAGTCTGAAGATTCAGTCTGGCTGCGGAAGTTCACGGATGGTCTCCGACTTGCCCAAGGATGGGAGCCAGACTGGTCCTCGTTTGTATTGCGTCCCTGCTGATTGGAAAATTGATAAGGAGATCATCATGAATAAAGCTCAACTCATCGAAGCCATTGCGACCTCGGCGAACGTCACGAAGACGGATGCGGAAAACTGCCTGAATACCGCCCTCGAAACGATCAAGAAGTCCGTGAAGAAGGGCGACGACGTCACCCTCGTCGGCTTCGGGACCTTCACGAAGGCCAAGCGCAAGGCCCGGATGGGGCGTAATCCCCAAACCGGCAAAGAGATCAAGATTCCCGCCATGACGGTGCCGAAATTCCGTCCGGGCCGTGAATTCAAAGAAGCCGTGAACTGAGCGCTTTCCGGTTCCGTAAGAAAACGAAAGGGCCCGGGTCTTGCGACCCGGGCCCTTTTCTTTTCGAGGGAATCGCGCTTACTCGTTTACGAGGGTGAAGCCGTTCACGGTGGTGGTTCCGGTGATGATGAGTTGAACGACCGACGGCGGCGTCGTCGCCTGGATCTGGGCCTTGATCAGCGCGGCCTTTTGCTTCGTCAGGTCGGTTGGCCAAGTGTCGACGAAGATCGCGGATTGTGGCGTAGTCGCACCGACCGGGAAAGCTTGCGCGTTGCAATTTTGGCTCATCGGATTGCAGTTACAAGCGAGCGGATGCGTGTAATCCATCTGATCCATCTGACCCTGGACGGTTGGATCGCTGTACCCGATCGTGAGGTCCTGGCTATTGTAGCCCGAATGGCAGAACGGGAAATACTCGGGACCGGCGGTGACCGCCGGATTGATATTCACGAAGTAGGCGGCGTCGATCAGGTCGACTCCGCCCGGAATACCGCCTTCGTACAGCTGGTTTCCGTTCGCGTCGACCTTGAGGTGAACCGCGAGGGCCATGGAGCCGTAGGTCTGAAGGATGTTTTTCACCGAGTCGGGAGCCGTCGTGAACCGGGATTGGTCCTGGGGCGCCTTCATGAGGTTCGCAAACAGGGTCGCTATCGCGAGATTCACCGGAATCAGCTTCACGGAGCCCGTGGTCTCGGGCGGAGTGGAAGGAAGGTAGCCGTCGCCCCACGTCGGAATCGAAGCGCTCGGTAAAAAACTTCCGTTCGCGCCCGCATAAGTGATCATCGTGGTCATCCGCCGGACGAAGCTACCCTCGATCATTCCGCCGTAGGTGACGACCGTATAGTTCGAGTTATTCAGCTGGAGCACGGCCGGCGAAGAAGGAACGTCCAGGGCGGAGGTCGTGAGGTCGATCCGCTTCATCCGCGGACGGATGTTCATGATGTTCCGAAGTTTCTTATTGTTCCCGGCGGCGATTGCGCCGAGGGTGGTCGTAGCCTTGATACCGTAGCCGGCGATGTGAATCGAGACCGGCCGGGCTTGCATCGTGGTGTTCGTGTCGATCGTATCGAGAATCGATTGAAGACTCGTCGCGCCCAACGTTCCGAGGAGCGACTTTTGAAGGTCGATCAGAAGGCCCGTATCGGTCGGGGTCTGAGTGTCGCGGTAGGCGCCGATCAGAACCGCGGCCGTATCGATCGGCCCGGTTTCGTTCGCGAATCCGCTGTCGTTCAGCGTCGTGTTCGACTGCGAGCTCCGCGAGGCGCCGCTATCGAGGCCGGACATATTGTTGAAGCAACCGGAGAGCGCGAGCGCGCTGACGAGTGTCGCCGCGTACGGAAGATGGATTCTGCATACTCGATTCATGTAACCCCCACTGAATCTGGTCGGTCGACCGGCCCCAGCCCTCGACCCTACCTCTTCAGAGTATCATAAATCTTGACATAAAAAGTCAAGTATTCGACTATCGATGAGGGACCCCAATTCGAATTTACGGCACGTGGGTGGGCTATGCATTTTAACTCAAAGAAATCATTCGTCTTATTGTTCGCAAGTACCTTCGCCCTCACCGGGCTTCTCTGGGGATATAGCCACACTCAATCGAGTCAGTTTCGGTCTTGGAAAGGCCTTCCACGGACCTCCTCGCCGGGAACGGCCGTCCCGGTCGGAGCCGCCAACGGTTTTCTGAGCCAGGCGGGCGATGTCCGGGCGCTCGTCGAACGGGATCGTCGTCGGGGCCGTTCGCCCGCGTTCGTGCCGGGAACCGCCCAGGACGTGAAGCTCAAGGCGTTCGTTGAACGCACGCTCGCCGATCCGAAGCTCGCCGCCGCGCAAGCGCGCTTGAAGGAGTATTTTCCCGATACTTCACCGGTAAATCTCTGGATTCGCGCGGCGATGACCTTCGGCACGTTGAATACCGACGCCGAGCTTTCGCCGGAGAATTTCGAATCGATCGGGAAAGTCTACGCCCAGATCCTCGACGGCGACGAGAGCGCCGTCTCGAGCCTGCAGACGGGACTTTCGACGCTCCCTTCGAGCGAGACCGCGTTTCGGCAGCAAGCCTTTCGAATGCTCTCCGACATCGGCTTGAAGAATCATGAACTCCGCGACTCCGCGAAGGGCGTGTTCCTCGCCGAAGCGACCCGCGCGGGAAACCATTCGGACGGCGCGCTCGCCTATACCTTCCTTCTTCGCATGAATCCGACGAAGGAGTGGTACCAGGAAGTCAGCCGCACTTATGAAAACCTACATCCCGGATCCGATCTCTCGGACTTCGTCTCCTTGAACGTCGCGAATCTCTGACGTAGCGTCGAGGGATGTCGAACGAAGAATCCCTATCGGTCAATCTGAAGGAAACCCGTCGATTCCCGGTTCCGCCCGGCTTCGCCGAGCAGGCGAATCTGAAACCGGACGAGCACCGGCGGCTCCTCGAGATCGGCCGAAAAGATGCCGAAGGATATTGGGCGGGAGTGGCGCGCGAGCTGAAATGGCGCAAACCCTTCACGCGCGTCCTCGACTGGCAGCCTCCGTTCGCGAAGTGGTTCGTCGATGGCGAGCTGAACGCCGCGGAAAACTGCCTCGACCGGCACCTCGAAAAAAACGGAAATAAGGCAGCGATCGTTTGGGAAGGCGAGCCGACCGGAGAAAGTGCGCGGTGGACGTACCGCGAGCTCCACGATCGGGTGGTGCGAATGACGGCGGCGCTCCGCGGCCTCGGATTGAAGAAGGGAGACGCCGTGGCGATCTACCTGCCGCTCGTTCCGGAGGGCATCGTCGCGATGCTCGCATGCGCGCGCGCCGGCCTTCCCCATACCGTCGTCTTCGGCGGGTTCTCCGCGGAATCCCTGAAGGATCGGATAGTCGACGCGGACGCGAAAGCCGTCCTCACCGCCGACTACGGTTGGCGCAAGGGGGGAAAGATCGCGCTGCGGGAGCAAGTCGAGCGCGCGATCGCCGGCGCGCCCGGCGTCCGGCACGTCGTGACACTAAAACGGGCCGAAGTCGGCTCGAAAGCCGCTCCCGGAGGAATCACGGGCGTCCCTGTTTCCGCGCGAATCGGGAGCGCCGAGGAACATGACTGGTACGCGCTCGCGAACGCGGTTCCGGAAAGCGAGCTCGCCACGCGCGGCGCGATCGAATCGGTCGAAGCGGAGCACCCGCTCTTCATCCTCTACACGAGTGGCACGACCGGAAAGCCGAAGGGAATCGTCCACTCGACCGGCGGCTACCTCGCGGGTGTAATGCGATCGACGCGCGACGTGTTCGACGTGAAACCGACCGATCTTTACTGGTGCACGGCGGACATCGGGTGGGTCACCGGCCATTCCTACGTCGTCTACGGACCGCTCGCACTCGGCGCCTCGATCTTTCTCTACGAGGGCGCGCCGACGACGCCCGGTCCGGACCGATTCTGGGCGATGATCGCAAAGCACCGGATCTCCATCCTCTACACCGCGCCGACCGCGATCCGCGCGTTCATGAAGCTCGGCGCCGAATGGCCGAAGAAGCACGATCTCGGTTCGCTTCGCGTCCTCGGCTCGGTCGGCGAACCGATTAATCCCGAGGCTTGGATGTGGTACCGCGAAATCATCGGCGGAAACCGCTGCCCGATCGTGGACACCTACTGGCAAACGGAAACCGGTTCGATCGTCGTTTCGCCGATTCCGGGCGTGGTCGCGACGAAACCGGGCTCCGCGACCCTGCCGCTTCCCGGCTACGACGTCGACGTGCTCGACCGCGACGGGAAGCCAGTTCCGCTCGGTTCGGGGGGGCTCCTCGTCATCAAAAAACCGTGGCCGTCGATGGCCCGCACGATTCACGGCGACCCGGAACGCTTCCAAAAGACTTATTTTTCCGCCTTCAAAGACGGTATTTATTTTACCGGAGACGGCGCCCGGCGGGACGAAGACGGTTACATTTGGTGCCTTGGACGCGTCGACGACGTCCTGAACGTCTCGGGGCATCGGCTCGGAACGATGGAAATCGAGTCCGCGCTCGTGTCCCATCCGAAGGTCGCCGAAGCCGCGGTCGTCGCCCGACCGGACGAGCTCAAGGGCCAAGCCGTCGTCGTCTACGTGAGTTTGAAGAGCGAGTTCGCGAAAGCGGTGGCGGCCGATCCCGCCGCCGCGAAAATCCTCAAGGACGAACTCCGCGCCCATGTCGGCCGGGAGATCGGCTCTTTCGCGCGCCCCGACGACGTTCATCTCGCGGACGGTCTACCCAAAACCCGTTCTGGGAAGATCATGCGCCGGCTGCTTCGCGAGCTCGCGACGAGCGGCGAGGTGAAAGGTGACACTTCGACGCTCGAGGATCTGAACGTGATCGCGGCGTTGAAGGCGTCCGATGAGGACTAAAGGCGAATGTGCTTCAATCGGAGTCCCGGGCAGCCGAGCGTCCGCTCAGGCGTCGGTGAAATTCTTTTGGTAGAAAAAAACGTCGACGAGTTTACCGAATTTGCGCGCGACCTTGTGCAGATGGCCGACGCGGGTGAAGCCCCGTCCCTCATGGAGGGCGATGGAAGCGGCGTTCATTGCGGAAATCCGGGCGAGGAGCGAGAGGAAGCCGAACGCCCGGCCGGCTTCGATGAGGGCCTCGAATAGTGCCCTTCCGTGGCCTTGTCCGCGGATCGCAGCGTCGAGATGGATCGAGACCTCTCCGGTCACCCGGTAGCCCGAGCGGTCTCCGAAGTAGGTGAGGAGCGCGTAACCTTGGGTGACGTCGTTTTCATCGGCGACGACGAGGACCGGAAGCCCTTTTTCGCGGGAATCCCACCACCCGTTCCATTTTTCGCGCGTCCAGGGTTCGTCCTCGAAGATCGCGTCGCTCGTCCGGATGATCTCGTTCCGGATCTCGAAGATCCGCGTGGAATCCGAATCGCAAGCGGGTCGAACGATGGGAGATTTCACGGACGACCTCCGCCGGCGAGGGAGCTCCCGAAGAGCGCGAGTCCCTCCGCGACCGCGGTAAAGGTGTCCTGGTCGACGAGTTTCGCGTTCGGAAAGAGTTTCGCGAGATTTTCGCGGATGGCCGGGACCTTCGAAGTACCGCCGGTGAATTGGAGTCGTTCGACCTCCGCCGGATCGACCTTCCCGATCCGACACGTTTCGAGCGCCGTTTTTCCGATCGCGTCCACCGACGGCGAAATGATCGCCTCGAACGCGGTCCGCTTCACCGGAAAGCCGATCTCGATGGGATAGGACTTGAATCCAAAATCGGTGACCGCTTCGGAGGACATGCGGAATTTCAGGTCTTCGACCGCCACATGAAGTCGATAACCGAGATTCTCCTCGACGAGCGTGATGAGGTTCTCGAGAAACGGTTTCTGCTCCGGATCGACGAGTTCCTTCCGAAGCACAAGGATGAAGTTCCACGTCGCGCGTTCCCGGAGGAAGGCGTGATGGTGCCATTTCGGAAGGTGCTTCACGAGGAGCGTCGGCATCGTGAGCACGTTCGAGGCGAACGGGCGCTGGTAGCGGATCGAAGCGCCGAAGCGATCCTGAAGTTTCGCCACGAAAAAATCGGAGTCGAGTGCGTCGCCCGCGACCGAAACGCCGTGGACGGCAAACGTATGGATACCTTCGGGTTGGACGTTGGTCGAAACCTGGCGAAAGAGCGTGAAATCGCTCGTTCCGCCGCCGAGATCGGCGATCAGCGTGATCGGCCCGTTCTCCTTGATCTGCGCGCGGTCCGCCCGCGCCCCGGCGATCATCGCCGCGATCGGTTCCTCGACGAGGTGGGCGTTCGCGAGCGCGAAGCCGCCCATCTCGATCGCGCGCTTGAACCGGATGACGGCTAGGCCTTCCCGGCCGGAGTCTTGGGAGTAGCGCGCCGGACGGCCGAACACGACCGGGATATCGCCGAGGGGCGTTCCGATCGCCCGCTCGATACGGAGGCGAAGTTCCTGGAGAAAGCGCGCCACGAGGTCTTCGATTCCGGCGTGCTTTCCGAAAAGCGAGGTGCCGGTGAATTCCGGATTCGGAAGGAGGCGCTTGATCGACTGGAGAAAACGCCCTTCCATCCCGAGATCGAAGTACTGCTCGATCGCCTGGCGACCGAAGTAGGACCTATTCCGCTCCGGAAAGTAGAGGAGCGACTTCAAAAGTCGCGGATCGGCGCCGCCCGCGCCGGGATCGAGCTCGAGCACGCGGACTTTCCCATCGTCCGCGAGGACCGCGGCGACCGTATTCGACGTTCCGTAATCGATTCCGACCGCGCGAATTTTCCCCATCACATCCGGAAGACGCCGTATTTCGTTTCCGGAATCGGCGCGTTCAGGCTCGCGGAAAGCGCGCGCGCGAGGGTTTCCCGGGTCTTCCACGGAAGGAGGATCCCGTCGTCCCAGAGCCGGGCCGTCGAAAAGTACGGCGAACCCTCGGCTTCGTATTTCTCGAGGATCGGCGCCTTGATCTTCGCGATCTCGGCTTCGGAGAGTTTTTTCCCCTGGGCTTCGAGCTGCTCCGTCTTCACCTGGGAAAGGACGCCGGCGGCCTGCTCGCCGCCCATCACCGAAATCCGCGCGTTCGGCCACATCCAGAGGAAACGGGGCTGGTAAGCGCGGCCACACATCCCGTAATTTCCAGCGCCGAAAGAACCGCCGACGACGACAGTGAATTTCGGAACCTTCGCGTTCGAGACGGCGGTGACGAGCTTCGCGCCGTCCTTCGCGATTCCACCCTGCTCGACTTTCTTACCGACCATGAAGCCGGTGATGTTCTGGAGGAAGAGGAGCGGGATCTTCCGCTGATTGCAGAGCTCGATGAAGTGGGCGCCCTTGAGGGAGCTTTCCGAAAAGAGAATGCCGTTATTCGCGACGATGCCGATCGGATAGCCGTGGATATGCGCGAACCCCGTTACGAGGGTCGTGCCGTAGTTCGCCTTGAATTCGTGAAAACGCGAACCGTCGACGATCCGCGCGATCACTTCGCGGATATCGAACGGCTTACGAAAATCGGGGGGCACGATTCCCGCAAGCTCGGCGGGGTCGTAAATCGGCTCCTCGGGCGCGGCCCGTTCGACGGCCGTCGGTTCCGGGCGATTCAGATGCGCGAGGATGTCGCGGGCGATTTCGAGCGCGTGCTCGTCGTTTTCCGCGAGGTGGTCGGTCACGCCGGAAATCCGGGAGTGGGTGTCGCCGCCGCCGAGTTCCTCCGCGGTGACGATCTCGCCGGTGGCTGCTTTCACGAGCGGAGGGCCGCCGAGAAAAATCGTACCCTGATTCCGAACGATGACTGACTCGTCGGACATCGCCGGAACGTACGCGCCGCCGGCGGTGCAGGACCCCATCACGACGGCGATCTGGGGAACTCCCGACGCGGAGAGGTTCGCTTGATTGTAAAAGATTCGTCCGAAATGATCGCGATCCGGGAAAACCTCGCTCTGCATCGGCAGGAACGCGCCGCCCGAATCGACGAGGTAAACGCAGGGAAGGCGATTTTCGAGCGCGATTTCCTGGGCGCGGAGGTGCTTCTTCACGGTCATCGGAAAGTAAGTCCCGCCTTTCACCGTCGCATCGTTCGCGATGATGAGGACTTCGCGCCCGTGAACGACGCCGACGCCGGCGACGATTCCCGCGGACGGGGCCTGG
>JAYVXM010000647.1:0-9665 GCA_043785205.1 Bdellovibrionales bacterium | reverse complement strand
TCACGACATCTTCCTTTGTTCGAAGGAAGGCCAGTCGATCCGGTTCCAGGAAGAAGACGTCCGTCCGATGGGCCGGACCGCCCGTGGAGTGATCGGAATGAGCCTCGACGAGCAAGACGTCGTCGTCGCGATGGAGGTTCTCCAACGCGGTGAGGACTCGAAGCACGAAGTCCTCACCGTGACCGAAGGCGGCTATGGTAAGCGCACACCGGTGGGCGATTACCGGACCCAGTCGCGCGGCGGAAAAGGCATCATCACGATGAAGACGAACGATAAGAACGGCTTCGTCATGGGCTCCCGGCAGGTCATGCCGGAGAATGATGTCATGCTCGTTTCGAACAAGGGCCAGATGATCCGCATCCACGTCGCGGGAATTTCGGAACAGGGCCGCAACACCCAGGGCGTGCGCGTGATGACCCTCTCCGAAGGCGAAAAGATCATGTTCTTCGAAATGATCGCCGAGAGCGATAAGCTCGCGGAAAATGGCGCCTCCGATCCCGACGGCGAGACCGTCCATTAATGTCGGGGAGAGGGAAGCCTCCGGCGGGAGAGCGCTAAGCTGTACGACCCAACCCCCCCTAAAATTTGCGACAGCAAATTTACGGCTTTACGAGCCGCCTACCGATCGAGCGCGGGGATTTTCTCCGCGCTCGTTTTTCTTTTTTTATCCGCCTGCACGTCCCAAAATCCCCGCGATCGCTTCATGCTCGCGGAGCGACTCTGGCAGGAAAAAAACTATGGGGCCGCGGTGACGGAATACGAAAAGGTGGTCCAGAAGGACCCGTCCTCCGACCTCGGGATCGAAGCCGCGTATCGCGCGGCGACGACCCAATCGCTCTTCCTGAACGAGCACCTCGGCGCCCTGAAGAAGTTGAACCGGATCATCGAAGTGAATCGCGAGCACCGGCTCGCTCATCCGGCGAACAAGCTCATCGGCGAGATCCTCTTCACGAAACTCGAGCAATACGAGCAGTCGATCCAGCACTACGAAAAGATGCTCGAGAACTATCCCGACGATCCGGAAAAGGACCTCTACGCCTACCGGATCGGGAAGGCCCAGTTTCACCTGCTCCGTTTCGACGACTCGATCAAGACGTTCCGGGTCGTGGTCGAACGCTATCCGAATACCGAGTCCGCGAAGTTTGCGCGGTTCGCGATCGGCGTGTCCGAGCAGACGAAGGGTCACCAACTCCAGTCCAAAGAGGTGCGCCTTGCCCAGGATTCCTTCAAGCAGGCGGTGAAGGATTATGCCGACTTCATTCGTCTCTACCCGAACGATCCCCTCGTCCTCGACGCGAAGTTCGAGATCGGAAACAGCCTCGAAGAGCTGGACCAGGTTGACGCGGCGTATGAGAAGTTCGAAGAAATCCTCGAAAAATATCCGAACCGGACGGTCGTCGAATTGAAACTGAAGCGGATCCGCGACCGAAAAAGTCAGAAAAATCTGAAATGAAGAAACCAGACGGTTCCGTCGCCCAGCAGCTAGCCGCGTACTCCATGGTTTTTGGAAGTCTGATCGGATCGATCGGGGCCGGGCTCGCGATCGGGTGGGCGCTTTGGAAAAAACTCGGCTTTCCGGGGTGGACCCTCGGAATTACGGTCGGACTCGGGCTCAGCGCGGCGTGTTACCAGATCATCCGGTACCAACGCCGCGTCGATCAAATCGCCGAAGAAAAAGAAAACCGGCCATGAACGTCGAACTTGTTCCTTTTCTCTGGGCGGCGGGAGCATGGGCGGCGGTCGGCCTCGGCCTCTGCGGATTTTTTTCGTCCGACCCCGAAACGGCCCTTCGATCCTTCGCGCTCTACTTCAGCCTCGCGGTTATCGATCTGTTTTTTATCGTGAAAACCGTTGCGGCGACCCTGGTTTTAATGTCAGATCAGGGGGCAAAAAGCAGGACCGCTTACGCTATCCAAGCCGTCGTCTTCGGCAGCTTGAAGTTCCTGTGCCTCGGAACGATTGGCATTTGCCTTTGGAAGATTCCGAGTCGGGCGAGCGGAGGCGTGTTTTTAGGGCTGAGCGCGCTCGTCGTCGTTCCTCTTCTCGGAGGGCTCCTCTGGAGCCGAAAGAAGAAGAAAAGCGGCGAATTGAAAGAGACCGAGTAGGAAGATGCAAGAAGGACAAAGCTTTAACTGGATCCAACTCATACCGGGGCTCGAACGCGTGCCGAATCACGTGGTCCACGCGGTCCTCGTCGCGCTCTTGATGGTGATCACCATGGGGCTCGCGCGCCTTTCCCTGGGCCGGGAGTTGAAAAAAGAGGGCGGCGCGATCGTTCCACCGTCGACGCTGACCTTTCGAAATTTTTTTGAAATCCTCGCCGAAAAGCTCTACGGCCTTTGCGAAAACGTCTTGGGGTCCCACGACGCGAAGGAATATTACCCCTTCATCGGCACCCTCTTTTGTTTCGTCTTTTTCTCGAACCTGATCGGCGCGATTCCGGGATTCACGCCGCCGACGGAAAACCTGAACACGACGCTCGCCATCGGGGCCTTCGTTTTCCTCTATTATAATTTTCACGGCATGCGCGCGAACGGCATCTGGGGCCACATCAAGCACCACTTCGGCCCGACGCTGAGCTGGTCCCTCTTCTGGCTCGCCCCACTCATGTTCTCGATCGAGATCGTATCGAATCTCGTCCGCCCCGTTTCGCTCGGACTTCGTCTGCGCGGGAACATCATGGGCGATCATATGGTCCACCACGTTTTCAGCGAATTGGTTCCGATAGGCGTTCCCGTGATTTTTCTCGGGCTCGGCATATTTGTGGCCTTTATTCAGGCCTTCGTCTTCTCACTGCTGACGATGGTCTATATTTCTTTGTCCACGGCACATGACCACTAAGAAAGGGTTCAACATGCTTCGTAAAGTACTCGTAGTAATGGCAATCATGACGGTTTTCGCTTCGGTCGCGATGGCGGCGGAAGGCGCCACCGGCGGGAATCCTTACGGCGTGATCGGCGCCGGCTTCGCGATCGGCATCGCCGCGCTCGGCGGATCGCTTGGTCAAGGTAAAGCGGCCGCGTCGGCCTTCGAAGGAATCGCACGGAATCCGGCTGCCCAAATGAAGATCTTTATTCCGATGATCGTCGCGCTCGCGCTCATCGAATCGCTCGTCATTTACGCGCTCCTCGTTTCGTTCTCGGCTCTCAAGGCCTAAAAACGTCTAGTCCACCTTTTGGTTCGGCCAGCGTTAAAGTCTAGAAGCCCCGATTCGCCGAGCGCGGGTCGGGGCTTTTTTCCGCGCAAATACGGAGAGAAGGCTAGCGGGAGGTTCGGCGGCCGCGCCGTTTGCGCGGACGATCGTCGACGCCGTCCCTCCAACGCCGGAACTGGAGATCGAACTCCCGAAGCCGCCGCTGGAGCAGGAGAAAATCCCGAGTGACGCCCTCCTCGAAACTGAGACGGAGCTCCGCCATCCGCTCCTCGGAATCGAGAGCGGTCCAGTAGAGCCAGGAGTCCTCGCGCCGAAAACGATTGAAACTTTGATGGCTCGCGCGAACCTCGGCGACCTTCTGGATTACGAGCGCGCGGAGGGTTCCGACGTGGGTGAGGCGGTCGAGCCATTCCTCGGAACCCGCTTCGATCCAGGCGTGCAGCATCTCGAGGCGCTCGACGTTTCGTTCCGCGTAGGCGACCTGAACCTCGTCCCAAATTTTCCGTTCGCGTGGCGTTTGATCGGGATTCGCGTCGGGATGGAGCTTGAAGGCGAGTTTTCGGTAAAGGAGCTTCAGGCGCGAGGCCGTCGAAACTTCGGCCATGGTTTCTTCGAGAGTCCGACGACTCCGAAAATACGCGCGCGACTTTTCATCCGGGTCGGCCTCTTCTTTGGTCTCGGATTCTCGGGAATCCGCTCGTCCTTCTTCCGCTTCGGCCCGATAGTCCCGGTCGGGATCGACCTCCGCCCACCCGTCTCCCCAATCGTCCTTCGGGTCTTCCTCGGGCCCGAAGAGATCCTCGCCGCGTTCCTTTCGGGCCAGCACGATCCGGTAAGCTTCTGACTCCGAACAGCCCTCCGCGCGGGATTCCTGAAGCGTGGCCAGGAGGATGAGCTCGTTCTCGCGAAGGCGCTCCTCGAGCTCGCGAATGCCGGAGAGCTCCTCGCCGAAGGAGCGGGCGAGCCAGGCTTGGAAGGCGGGGACGGCCTCGAACCGATATTCTTCGGTTTTTCGCGCGAGTTCGGCGAGTTCGCCCTCGAGCGCGCGGTACCGCGATCGCCACTCCGCGAGGATCGGCTCGCGGTCGATCGGAACGAGCGCGTGGAACTTTGGCGTATCGGCGAAAAGGTCGAGCTGGGGAATTTTCGGATCGAGGGGTCGGGAGCCGGACCCGCGCTTCTTCTTCGCCATCGGAGTCTACGCGTTCGCGTTCGGTTTCAGATAGGGCTTTAAATACTTGGCCGTATAGGAAGCGGCGACTTTTGCGACCGTCTCCGGCGTGCCGAGCGCGACGATTTCACCGCCGCCGGCGCCGCCCTCGGGACCGACGTCGATCACCCAGTCGGCGACTTTGATCATATCGAGGTTATGCTCGATGATGATCACGGTATTTCCCTGGTCTACGAGCGTCTGGAGCATCGCCACGAGCTTCCGCACGTCCTCGAAGTGGAGTCCCGTCGACGGTTCGTCGAGGATATAGACGGTTTTCCCCGTTCCGCGCTTCGAGAGTTCGCGCGAAAGTTTGATCCGCTGGGCCTCTCCGCCCGAGAGCGTGGTTGAGGACTGGCCGAGCTGGAGATAGCCTAGGCCGACGTCGTTCTGAACGACGAGCCGCGATTTGATCCACGGGACGGCGTCGAAGAACCCGACCGCCTCCTCAATCGTCATCTCGAGGACTTCGGCGATGTTTTTCCCCTTGAACCGGATGTCGAGGGTCTCGCGATTATACCGCTTCCCTTTGCAGACGTCGCAGCGGACGAAGACGTCGGGAAGGAAGTGCATTTCGATTTTCGTCACGCCGTCGCCTTCGCAAGCTTCGCACCGGCCACCCTTCACGTTGAACGAGAAACGGCCGGGCTTGTAGCCGCGGATCTGGGCTTCGGGAAGTTGGGCGAAGAGGTCGCGGATGAAGGAGAAGAGCCCGGTATAGGTCGCCGGGTTTGAGCGCGGAGTCCGGCCGATCGGGCTCTGGTCGATGTCGACGACCTTGTCGACGTTTTCGAATCCGGTCGCCCGTTTGATTTTCGGTTCCGCGATCTTCGCGTCATAGACCTTCCGGGCGAGGAGGCGGTAGAGCGTGTCGATCACGAGCGTCGACTTCCCGCTTCCGGAAACGCCGGTGACCGCGGTGAAGGTCCCTAACGGAAACTCGACGGTCAGATTCTTCAGATTATTCTGCTTTGCGCCTTCGATCCGGAGCGTGCGTTTCGGATCGATCGGGCGACGTTTCGTCGGAATCGGGATCACGAGATCACCCCGGAGATACTTCGCCGTGAGGCTCGTCTTCGACTTCAGGATCTCTTCGTACGTGCCCGTCGCGATCACTTCGCCGCCGTGAACGCCCGCGGCCGGACCGATGTCGACGATAAAATCGGCCTGTTTCATCGTGTCTTCGTCGTGTTCGACGACAAGGACGGTATTTCCGAGGTCGCGAAGCCGCTTTAGCGTCGCGATCAGGCGATTATTATCGCGCTGATGGAGGCCGATCGAGGGTTCGTCGAGGACGTAGATGACGCCGACGAGGGAACTTCCGATCTGGGTCGCGAGCCGAATCCGCTGGGACTCCCCGCCCGAAAGCGTCGCCGCCGAGCGGGAAAGCGAAAGGTAGCCGACGCCGACTTCGTTCAGGAACCGGATCCGCTCGAGAAGCTCCTTCACGATCCGGTCGCCGATGAGGACTTCGCGATCGGTGAGCCTCACCTTTTCGAAGAAGGACTGGAGGTCGGTGATCGCGAGCCGAGCGATCTCCGAGATATTTTTTCCGCCGATCCGGAAATGGCGGCTTTCGACCCGAAGGCGTTCGCCCAGGCAGTCCGGACAGGGGTGGGTTTCCGGGGAGATCTCGTCGATGAAGACGGGATGATCTTTTCCTTCCGAACCGTCCTCTTCATCGTCCTCGGACTCGACGTCGTAGCGCTGAACCCCGAGGCCGTCACAAGTCGGGCACGCACCCATCGGGCTATTAAATGAAAACGTACGCGGTTCGGGCGCGGGATAGCTGATTCCGCAGTCCTGGCAGGCGAACTTTTCGGAAAGGAGGAGTTCCTCGGTGAACTTCTTCCCATCGCGATCGCCCTGGGTTTCGATGATGAGCTGACCTTCACCTAGCTTGAGCGCGAGCTCGACCGAGTCGCTGACCCGTGTCCCGAGGACGCCGCGATCGCCCTTGATGATCAGGCGGTCGACGTAGACTTCGATCATGTGTTTCTTGTTCTTATCGAGCGCGATGTCCTGGGAAAGGTCGAGCACCTCGCCGTCGATCCGGACGCGGACGAAGCCGCGCTGACGAAGCTGGATGAGCTCCTTCTGGTACTCCCCTTTTCGGCCGCGCACGACGGGTGCGAGGAGGGCGAGCTTCGTATTCTCGGGGTAACCGAGGACTTGGTCCGTGATCTGCTGGGGAGACTGGGATTTGATCGGCTTTCCGCATTGGTAGCAGAACGGCTTTCCGATTCGCGCGTAGAGGAGGCGGAGATAATCCCAGAGCTCGGTCACGGTGCCGACGGTCGAGCGCGGATTGTAGCTGACCGTCTTTTGCTCGATCGAAATCGTCGGGCTGAGCCCCTCGATCAGGTCGACTTCGGGCTTTCCGACCTGTTCGAGAAATTGGCGCGCGTACGCGGAAAGGCTTTCGACGTAACGGCGCTGACCTTCGGCGTAGATCGTGTCGAACGCGAGGCTGCTTTTTCCGGATCCGGAAAGGCCGGTGATCACGGTCAAGGTGTCCCGCGGAATCACGATCGAGAGATTCTTAAGGTTATGGACGCGCGCTCCCCGGACCACGATCGCCTCATCGGGCAATCGGGCGACTTCCGTCGGCGCCGCGGGCGGGAGTTTTTTTCCACCCTTCGACTTTCTCGGGAGAACCGCTTTAGTGGGTTCCATTCATCTCGATCGGCGGATGGCCGAGCTGGGTCGCGGTTTCGCGAAGGGCCGACTCGACTAAGGTTCGTATTTCGTTCATGCGGACTTCGGTTTTCGCTTCGAACCGGAGAACGATCACGGGCCCGGTGTTCGACGCGCGCACGAGGCCCCAACCGTCGCCGAAGTCGATGCGAATCCCGTCGATATCGTTCACGTTTCCCTTACCGAGTGCGACGAGTCGCTTCTTCGTCCCTTCGACGAGCGCGAATTTCTTCGCTTCTTCGACGTTCACGCGAAGCTCCGGCGTATTCACCGTCCGTTCGAGATCCGTGAGCACGTTCGAGAACGGACCTGGTGTTTCGCAAGCGATTTCGTAAACCCGGGTTGCGGCGTAAATCGCGTCGTCGTAGCCGAAGTAGCGGTCCGCGAAGAAGATGTGCCCGGACATCTCGCCCGCGAGTAGCGCCTTCGTTTCCTTCATCTTGGACTTAATTAGGGAGTGGCCGGTTTTCCACATGATCGGCTTTCCGCCCCTTTTCGCGATATCTTCGTAAAGCCGGTAGCTCGACTTCACTTCGCTGATGATCGTCGCGCCGGGATTCGATTTGAGCACGTTTCGCGAGAAGATGACCATCATCTCGTCCCCATAAAGGATCCGTCCGGTTTCGTCGGCCATCCCGATTCGGTCCGCGTCGCCGTCGAACGCGATTCCGAAATCGGCGCCGGTCTTCTTCATCGCCTCGAGCATATCCTTCAGGTTTGCGGGAACCGTCGGATCCGGATGATGGTTTGGGAAGCGGCCATCGAGCTCGCAAAAGAGCGGAATCACTTCCGCGCCGAGGCGACGGAAGAGCTCGGGCGCGACCGTCGAAGCGGTTCCGTTTCCGGCGTCGAGCACGATCTTCTTTTTCGTGAGCGGCCGGGCGTTCTTCACGACGTAGTCGATATAGGACGGGATAGGCTCCCAGTCGGTGACCTGACCTACGCGCGCGCCCTTCACGGCCGGCTGGTCCATGAGCTTGCGGATCTCCTGAATTTGGGTCCCGTGAATCGTATCCTTACCGACGCCGATCTTGAAGCCGTTGTCGGGCGCCGGATTGTGCGATCCGGTGACCATAATTCCGCCGTCGAGGTTCAGCGTGAAGACCGCGAAATACGTGAGCGGGGTCGGGCAGACGCCGAGGCGAATCACGTCGAGTCCGCCCGCAACGAGTCCGCGGATGAGCGCGTCGCCGAGGTCGTCCGAAGAAAGGCGGCAGTCCCGTCCGACGGCGACCGTGAACGCCTTTCGCCCATGACCGGGAGCGCGGCCCGCGACGTACTGAGCGTAGACTTGGCCGAGGTGTTCGGCGAACGCCGGCGTGAGTTCTTTTCCCGCGACGCCGCGGATATCGTATTCCCGGAAAATCGTGGTCGGCCATTTTGAAACGGAGGTGGAGGGGCTCATGGGCGGGTCCTTTTTTTTCGGATCAAATTCAGGGCGAGGCGGGTTGCGGATTCGAAACTGCGGGGGTCGGCGCGATTTTTTCCGGCGATATCGAAACCGGTTCCGTGATCGACCGACGTTCGGATGATCGGGAGGCCGAGAGTCACGTTCACCGTGTGAGGAAAGTCGATTAGCTTCACGGGGGTCAGTCCCTGGTCGTGGTACATCGCGATCACCGCGTCGGCGCGATCCCTCGGCTTCGCGGCGATATGGTTTGCAAAAAGCGTGTCCGCCGGCAGCGGGTCAGAAAGCGTCGCGCGATTTCCCCACTTCTTCCGAAGCGCCCGGATCGTGGGCGAAAGGATATCGATTTCCTCGCGGCCGAACAAGCCGGACTCGCCGGCGTGGGGGTTCAGTGCGCAAATCGAAATCTTCGGCTTGCGGATCCCCCACCACGCGCGAAGCGATTCGATCGTTTGCTCGATCGCGCGAGTCAGGTTTTCGCGGGTGAGTTTATGAGCCACCGAAGCGAGCGAGCAATGAGTCGTCACGAGAGAGACGCGGAGGGTTTCGTTCGCGAGCATCATCGTCACGTCGAGCGGCGCCCTCGCCGATTCGGAGGAACAAAGCGCGGCGAGGAAATCGGTGTGACCGGAATACGCGAAGCCTCCCCGATTTAGGCGTTCCTTATGGATCGGCCCCGTCACGAGTGCCGAACATTCGCCGGCGAGGACGAGCGCGGTCGCGGTTTCGATCGCCCAGCCGGCCTGATACCCTTCCAGCAGAACGTTCGGATCGGAATGTACGGGAGCCTCAAGCAGCCAAACGTGTGGGCGCCGCTCTTTCGGCGGGCTAAGATCGTCGGGGTCGGCGAGGACAACGCGGGCGCCGAGCTGATCGAAGGGGTCGCGCGCTCCGACGCATAGAAGCGGCGTCGACCGCCATTTCGCATGGTTTCTGCGAATAGATTTCCAAACCACTTCGGGGCCAATCCCCGCGGGATCTCCCGGAGTGACGGCCAGCTTCACGCGCGACATTTAAAGACCCTTGGGCAGGCCCGCGACGGGTGGATCACCCGCACGGCGGATGAAGGCGACTTGGCGCTGGCGTTCGAGCCAGAGTTGGAGCTGACGTTGGTATTCGCCGCCGGCGAGTTGGGCGCGAATTTGATCCGCGGCTTGTTTCATTCGCTGATCGTCGGCCGGCTTGACCGCCGCGAG
>JAYVXM010000646.1:0-9671 GCA_043785205.1 Bdellovibrionales bacterium | reverse complement strand
AGTTTCGAAGGTCCGCAATAGCACCGGAAATCTGATCTTCGGGGGGCTCGTCGACGTCATGAAGAAGATCGACGCGGACGTCGCCGTCGGCCAAGCCTCGAAGAAAGGCAAACCCCAATCCGCTTTCATCATCGTTCGCAAACCCTGAGTTTCGAGATTCCTACGACCGCTAAACCTCGAAGAACTCCGCGATTTCGTAACGCTTCGCCATGCCATCCGCATGACCGAGCTCGAGGAGGAGCTTCGTGTACGACGAGTCAAACGCGAGGTAACTCAATAGGTCGGACCCGGTTTCGGGCGACGCTCCGATCCCGCGCAGAAGATGCCGGATCAGAAACGGAAACTTCGAGAATTGATCGCCGGCGAGCGTGCCGAGATCGCGCGAAGGCTTGATGACGAAAATCGGGACTTCCCGTAACGGCATTTCCTCGGGACCCCAGGACTCCTTCGGAATCAGGGAGACCGTCCGATTAATCCGCCGAAGCCGCTCGATGTCCGACTCAAGCCCGTCCATGAACGCGCCGTTCATCATCACGCCGGCGATCTCGACGAGCGAGATTGAATCCATTTGCGAATTCTCGTGTCGATCCAAAACCAACGCCTCGGACCGCTCGTAGCGAATCCCGATCGTAAGTACTTTTTCGGCGCCCATATGGATCGCCGGGCTTAGGGGCGCGCGCAAGCGAATGCTTCCGTCGCCGTAATAAGCCCCTTCGAGCGGAACCGGCTTGAAGAGGATCGGAATCGCGGCCGAGGCGAGTACGTGCGCGAGGCCGATCTTCCTCCGCACCCCGATCCGCGAACTGCGGGCCCAGGGCTTGATTCCCGCATCGCCATCGAAAAAAGTGACCGATGAACCGGTTCCGTAATGCGTCGCCGAGATCGCCATCCCGTTTAATAAACCCGAGGCGAGATTCCGGTCGAGCGCGTCGAAGTCGAGAATTTGCGCGAGGAGTTTCTCGAGCGGCGCCGTCCCGAGCAGATGAGTCGTCCGGGATTGCCTGACGAGTCCGCCGAGACTCAAATCCCGCATCCAACGGAAAGCAAGTTTGCTCAAAAAAAACGGATTCGTCTCGAGAATTCGATCGGACCGAAGCTCTTCCCAGAGCTTCCACGCATCCGAGGTCGCCTTTGCGAAATCGGCGGCGTTGCATCCGAGGAAGGCGGCGTTTATCGCGCCTGCTGAAATTCCGCTGATGGAATGAAAGGGGGTTTCTCGCGCGTTTGGAGCCGCGCTCGCGAGAATGTCCGAAATCGCCTTCAACACTCCCGCTTGGTAAGCAGCGCGCGCGCCGCCGCCGCTTAAGACGAGCCCAATCTGTTGCGTACTCTTCCGCATGGTTAATCCCGAACTGCTTCACCGAAGCGTTTATGGAAATAAAAGATCAATCCGAGCGCCAGCGCAAGGGGGAACCAAAACCAGGGGTTCTGCGGATCGGCTGCCGAAACGGTCGACGGTTCGGAACGTGGGATTCAGAGAACCCCCGCGATGAAACCTTCGATGAATCGCAGGAGGAATTTCCGCGGGCCGCCGCGAGTGAACTGAACGGTGACCTTTTCGTCCGTCCCGACTCCCTCTTGAGCGATGATTTTTCCCGCGCCGTATTCCGGATGTTCGAGTTTCATCCCGATCCGATAAACTCCGCCATTTTTCGCGACGGCGCCGGCGGCGGCCTTCGCGCGATCGGAATCGGTCAGCTGGGAATAGTCATCGTCGGACTTCCGTCCGGCCGATCCGCCTTCACCCCAGGACGAACCCCAGGATTTGCGCTCGAAATGCTTCGATGATCCCTGCCGGAACGACGTCGCGCCCGCCCCGTACGAGAGATCCTTCATCTCGATGAGCTCTGCCGGAATTTCGGCGAAGAATCGCGCGGGCTCCTGATATTTCACTTCTCCCCAGATCCGCCGGATCGAGGCGTGGCTCAGGTAGAGGTTCTCCCGCGCGCGGGTGATGCCGACGTAGGCGAGCCGGCGTTCCTCCTCGATTTCCTCGTCCGACGCGTCTTCCAGACCGCGGATCGAAGGGAAGAGCCCTTCCTCCATGCCGACGAGGAAGACGACCGGATATTCGAGGCCCTTCGAAGAATGAAGCGACATCATCTGGAGCGATGGCACCTTTTCTTCGTCGCCGGCGCGCCCCTCGACGAGATCGGTCGCGAGCGCCGATTCCTCGAGGAAAATCGGAAGGAGCTCGATCTTCTTTTTCTCGATGTCGCCGTCCGAAAGGCCCTCGATTTGAGTTTCCTCGAACTCCTGGAGGACGGTGTTGAACTCCTCCAAGTTTTCGATCCGGGCCGCGGATTCCTCGGTCCCCTCTTCGCGTAGGGATTGAACGTAGCGGGTCTCGTCGAGAATCAGGTGGTAGAGCTCGGAAAGGAGCAGCCGTTCGCGCTGGGCCATGAGCTTTTCCATGAATCCGTAGAACATGGCCAACTTTTTCGCGGTTCCGGCGGAGGTGACCGCGGGATCCTTCGCCGCGATCCGGAGCGCGGCCCAAAGCGAGGTATCCCGTGGACTCGAAGTCGCGTCGGCGAATGAAAGCTCCTCGCTGACTTCATCGAGGGGAAGGACATCGACGAGCGCGTGCGTCGGGCCCGATTCGACGCCCTCGCGGCGATTCATCTCGAGTTCCAGCTGGATCGCCTCGAGCTTATCGATCGTCGTCTTTCCGATTCCCCGCGCGGGAACGTTGATGATGCGTTTCAGGCTCACTGAGTCCTGCGGGTTCTGCATCACCTTGAAGTACGAGAGGATATCCTTGATATCCTTACGGTCGTAGAACCGGAGTCCACCGACGATCTCGTACGGGATCTTTTCGCGCCGGAAGACCTCTTCGAACTGCCGACTCTGGGCGTGAGTCCGGTAAAAGATCGCGAATTCGGTATAGGCGCGATTTTCATGGGCGGCGAGCCGCTTGATCTCGGCGATCACGAATTCCGCTTCCGCCCGCTCGTCGGCGAGCGCCGCGCGCACGATCAACGGCCCCTCCGGATTTTCCGTCCAGAGGGTTTTTTCCTTTCGCTCGCGATTATTGCGGATCACCTGAGAGGCCGCGGTAATAATCGTTTTCGTCGACCGGTAGTTTTGCTCCAGTTTCACAATCTTCGCACCCGGGTAATCCATTTCGAAATCGAGGATGTTCCGAATATCGGCTCCGCGCCACTTGTAGATCGACTGATCCTCGTCGCCGACGACGCAGATGTTCTGATGGCCGCCGAATTCCTTCTTCGCAAGTTGGGAGAGAAGGAGGTATTGGGCGCGATTCGTGTCTTGATATTCGTCGACGTGGATGTAGAGAAAGCGATCCTGATAACGGTTCCGAATGTCCGAATTATCCCGCAGTAGACGGTAGGTCATACAAAGGATCTCGCCGAAATCGAGCGCGTTATTCGCGAACAAATCTTTCTGATATTCCTCATAAACGAGCTTCAATTTCCGCTCGAAGAGGTCGTGCGCGGAAGGCTCGAGCTCTTTCGGCTCGATCGCGTCGCATTTTAGCCGGTTGATTCCGGCCTGCATGGCTTTCGGGCTAAAGGCCTTGTCGTCGATGCCGAGCTTCTCGACCACCCGCTTTACGAGAGAAAGCTGGTCGGAGTCGTCGTAAATGACGAAGGGTTTCGTGAACGGCGTCGAAGCGAGTTCGCGCCGGAGCAGTCGCACGCAGATCGCGTGAAAAGTTCCGATCTCCGGAATCCCGAAATGGGCCTTCGCCGTCGAATGGAGGTGCCGCTCGACCCGTTCCTTCATCTCCCGCGCTGCCTTATTCGTGAACGTGACCGCGAGAATCCGGCTGCCCGGCACTCCCCCGACGTCCATGAGGTAGGCGATCCGCGAGGTGAGCATCTTCGTCTTCCCCGACCCGGCGCCGGCCAGGACGATCAGCGGCCCTTCCGTGTGTTCGGCGGCCTCGCGCTGAGGCGGATTCAGGGTTTCCAAGTACGGGGGGACCTCGCCCGGCGCGAGCGTCCGCGGCTTCGGGACGTTCCGCGAATAATCGGAAAAGCCGCCGAAAACCGGCCGGGGGGCGCGGGAAACGGTGCTCGTAGCCTTCGCCGGATCTCCGCCCGGAGCCTCGTCGAAATCGATCACTTCCCGCCCCGCATTTTCTCCCCAATACGCGATTCGGCTAGCGAACGGCGCGCGACCTCTCGGTCGTAGGCCGCGCGAATCGCGTACGAGAACAGGAGGCCGACGACTCGTTCCTCCGCGTTCAGGACGGCGACGCAAGGATGGTCGCCGAAGAGGCCGCTCGTCGTCGAAAGCGTGTCGGTGTCCCGAACGGTCTTTAATTTCGTATGCTTGGCCGAGGATTTATAGAGAAGATCCTTCACTTCGAAAAATGAGTCCGCGCCGGTCGACGTCGAGAGGCCTTCTTGGATGAGATCGAGGGTCAGCAGCCCGACGTAGGCTCCGCCGCGGTTTACGACCGGTAGGAAAGGATGCCGCGAATTCAGGAATTTCTCGGAGAGTTCCCGCACAAGCTCGTTCTCGAAAACGGTTTCATGGTCGGTCACCATCGCTTCCTTCACCGTGATCGAAGCGAGCACGGACGCCGACCGACCGTCGAGGAGGGAAAGGCCGCGCGCTTCGAGGTCCCGATGGACGAGCGGAGTTTGCTTGAAGAGCCTCCGCGTCTCGTTCGCGAGGTATCCCGCGACGAGCGCGGCGATCATCAGCTTCCAGCTCCGGGTCATTTCGTAGGCTAACACGCCCGCGGCGATCGGAGCGCCGAGAACCCCCGCCCAAAGCGAGGCCGCCCCCACGAAAATTCCCACGACGCCCGGAAGGACCATCAGACCGAAGGAGGCTCCGATCATGAAGAGCGGCCAGAAGATTCCGATCGTTCCGAAACAACCGACCACGGTCGCGAGCATCAACGCCTTCGCGAGAAAGAACGCGGCTTGAGTGTCGAAGGTCCGGGCGGTCATCGTTAGCGCCGTCAGCGATACGAGTGGGGCGCCCTGGATTTGGGGATGGAGCGCGAGGACCGCGGCCAAAATTCCGCCGCCAAGAATCGGCCGAGCGGCGAGGTGGTTTCGAAAGAGAACGACGACGCTCTCCTGGAACCAGCGCATACCGCGAATCAATAGAAACGCGACGACCCCGCCGAGCGCGCCGACGACCGGAATCAACGCCCACCGGAATTCGCCGGCCGGCAGAGACTGAAAGTAAGGAACCCACTCGAGCTCGAGGGCGAAATGCTGGGAAATGAATAAGGACCCGGCGTAGCCGAAAATCGCCGAAAGAATGGCGGACTGGCTTCGTCCGCCGGCCCCGACCTCGAGCGAGAGAATCACGGCGGCGAACGGGGCCTGGAAAACGGCCGCGATCGAACCAGCGATGATCGAAGCGACGTCGGTCCGCCGCCGATTCTCATTCCAGAGCTCCGAACTTGTGCGCGAAGCGAGCGTGAAGGACTGGGAAGCCTCCGCGGCGACGCCCTCCACTCCGACTCCCGCTCCGAAGAGATGGAGAAGGAGCGAAGCGCCAGCACGGTAAAACCAACGTACCCACGTATCCTCGGGCAGTCGCGAATGGATGAAGATGAAAAGGTCCGCCATGCCATCGTACGCGCGGGTCCGGGCCGGAAATTTCCGGAAATAGATCGTCTGGATAATCGTCGCAAGAATTCCGAGTCCGAGCAGGAAAAGCGGCCGCTCGAGCTCGATCCGGGATTGAATCAGGCCGGGGATGCTCGAGAAGACGGCGCAAATGAGTCCAATGATGACGGCGTTCATTCGACGGTCACGCTTTTCGCCAGATTTCGCGGCTTGTCGATATCGGTCCCTCTCAGGAGCGCGATTTCATAGCTCAACAGCTGGAGGACCGGCGCCATCGCGAACGGCAGGAGCGCCTCATCGGCCAGTTCCGGAAGCGGAATCCAGTGATCCGAGAGCGACCGAAGATGAAGGTCGTTCGGCGCTCCGATGGAAACGATGCGCGCCCCGCGCGCTTTCACTTCCTCGAGGTTGGAAACCGTCTTATCCCGCCACGAATCCTTCGGTGCGAGGACGACGACGACCATTCCCTCCTCGATCATCGCGATCGGACCGTGTTTCAGCTCGCCCGCGGCGTACCCTTCCGCGTAGACGTACGCGAGCTCTTTCAACTTCAATGCGCCCTCGAGGGCCATCGGAAACGAGTATCCCCGACCGATGAAGAAGAAGCCCTTCGCGTCCGCGAGCGCTTTCGCGACCTCCTTCGTACGCTTCGCGACCCCGCCTTCATCCGACAGATAGGTTTGGATCGCGTGGGGCAAAGCGATGGTATTTCGAAAGAGCGCTTCGGCCCTCGCGGGATCCGCCTTCGATCGGGCGCCCGCGAAGCAAATCAAGGTCGCGAGCTGGGCCATGAAGGCCTTCGTCGAAGCGACGCCGACTTCCGGTCCGGCCGCGGTGTAGAACGTCCCATCCGCTTCCCGGGAAATCGAAGAGCCGCGCACGTTCGTGATCGCCGCCGTCGGAACTCCGCGCCTCTTCATGTCCCGGATGACCGCGAGCGTGTCCGCGGTTTCTCCGGACTGCGTGATTCCGATCACGAGCGTCTTCGGCTTCAAGACCGGATCCCGGTAACGGAACTCGCTCGCGAGTTCCACCGCGACGGGAATACGGGCATATTTCTCGATCCAATACTTTCCGAGGAGGGCCGAGTGCCAGCTCGTCCCGCAGGCGACGAAGATCAATTCCTCCGCGCCGAGGAGAAGTTCGGAGGCCCGGTGTTTCGCGAGCGGAAACGGGTCCGTCTTCGCGCGGTCCAAAATCGCGTTCAGAGTATCGACCAGCGCGGTCGGCTGTTCGAAAATCTCCTTCAGCATGAAATGGGGATACCCTCCCCGCTCCATGCGCTCGACCGTCCAGTCGAGACGCGTCGGTTCGGGATTCACTTCCCGATCGGTCGCGAACTCGAAAAATTTCAAGCCGCGTTTCGTCGCCTCGACGGCGACGCCGTCTTCGAGGAAGTAGACGTCCTTCGTATATTCCATGAGCGGCTGAGCGTCGCTCGCGATAATCCCGCCGCCCTTCGGATCGATCGCCGCGACCATCGGCGTCCCATTTCGAACGCCAACGACCCGCCCCGGCTCGAGATCGCTCATGACGACCACCGAACAGGAGCCCGCGAGCTTCCGGAAGGAGGCGGTGACCGCCGGCAGAAGGGACTTTCCGGTCTTCATCTCCTCGAGGACGAGAAATCCGAACAGCTCGGAATCGGTTTCGGAAATCGGACGATGGCCCTTGTGGGCCATTTCGGCCTTAATTTCGGGATAATTTTCGATGATCCCATTGTGGACTAGGACGACATGGCCGGTGCGATGCGGATGGGCGTTCTGGGTCGTCGGTTTTCCGTGCGTCGCCCAGCGCGTATGGCCAATTCCGCAAGTCGCGTCGCGGGCCTCCCGGTCGAGTTCCTTCGCCATCCGCGCGACATTTTCGAGTTTCCCTTCACTCTTCAAGATTTCGATTTTCGAACCGCCCGCATCCCGGCGCTCGATCGCGATTCCGGTCGAGTCGTACCCGCGATACTCGAGCTGGCCGAGCCCCTTAAGAAGGAGCTCCACCACCGGGCGATTTCCGACGTAACCGACGATTCCGCACATCCGCGACTAACCTTCCGACATTTCCCGGAGACGTTGCGCGTACCCCGGCCGATTCTCTTGGCGAGCGCGGGCGATGGCGAGCGCGCCCGCTTCGACGTTTTTCGTAATCGTCGAACCGCTGGCGACGTATGCCCCCTTGCCTACGGTCACTGGCGCAACCATTTGGACGTCGCTCCCGATGAAACAATCGTCCTCGATCACGGTCACATGTTTACGCATGCCGTTCTTCACGCGCCCGTCGAAGTTACAGGTGATGAAGCCGCAGCCGATATTCACCCGTGCGCCGATCTTCGCGTCGCCGACGTAAGAGAGATGCGCGATCGAGGTCTGTTCGCCGATCGTCGCCTTCTTAAGCTCCACGTAATTTCCGATCTTCGCTCCGGCGCCCACGTGGGATTCGGGACGCAGGTGCGCGTAGGGGCCGACTTTCGCGCCAGCCGCGATCGTCGACGCTTCGGCATAACAGCCCGCCTTGAGCTCGACGCCGGCCGCCACTCGACACGAGCGAAGGATCGTGTTCGATCCGATTTCGACGTCGTCCCCGATGACAGTCGTTCCGCGTAAGACGACGCCGCGGTGGATCCGAACGCCCTCGCCGATGCGAACGCCCGCCTCCACGGCGACCGACCATGGATCGAAGAAGCGAACGCCGTTCCGGGCATGCTTTTCAACGATTCGGAGCTGAAGCGCCCGCTCGGCGACGGAAAGCTCCCACAGGTCGTTCACTCCCTGAACATCCTCGGAATTTTCCCAGCCGAGGATGGTGATTTTGCGCTTCGCTTTCCCGGCGAGCGCCACGAGATCGGTCAGGTAATACTCGGCCTGGGCGTTCTTCGTCGTGAGCTTCGGCAACGATTTCGCGAGAAAATCCGAAGCGAAAGCATAGATCGAAACCCCGACTTCGCGGAGCGCGCGCTCTTTGGGCGACGCGTCATTTTCCTCGACGATGCGAACGACGGCGCCGGCGGCCTTACCGCCCGCGCGAACGATTCTCCCGTACCCCTTCGGGTCGGGAAGCATGCAGGTCAAAAGCCGAAGGGCCGTTCCACGTTCGAGGGGCGCGCTCATCGCGTCGACGAGCGAAACCGGAATGAGCGGGGAATCCCCAGGGAGGACGAGAAGGGAGGTTTTTTCGGCGATCCGGGCGCGGCCCCAATCGCTCGCCATCGCTTCCCGGACGGCGTGGCCGGTTCCGCGCTGTTCAGCTTGAATCAAAAAATCGAGTTTCAGTTTGGCGAGGTCGGGATTCGCTGCCATCGCCGCCCGAACCGCGTTTTCCACTTTCTCGCGACCGTGCCCGACGATCACGCCGACCGTCGCGTCGGCCTTCGCACCGGCCACCGAACGAAGGAGCGCGACCAACATCGGCTCACCGCAAACTTCGTGCAGCACCTTCGGAAGGTCGGACTTCATCCGCTTTCCGAGGCCCGCCGCGAGGACCAAAACAGCGAGGGGGGCAGGCGGAGTTTTCTTTTTCGACATGTTCCTCCAGATTTATCGGCCCCGTTTTGATTTCTCAAGCACCGTCACGGACGGTTCAATTTCTTCGCGGATTCAGGCGCGAACGCTTTTGCTCGATTTCACGAAAAACTCGACAATACCCTGGTTTTTCCGCCTTTTCGGGGAGGATATTCGAGGGTCGTCGGGGATGAAGGGTACGGCGCTTTCGCGCCGGATCTAACGACACGCATTATAAGATCGTGTAAGAACTGCGTTTTTTTACTTGTTCGATCTTAGAACTTCTTATAATCGTCTTCTTCATCGCGAAGGAGTACGCGAAATCAACTCGGTGATTCCGATCTTGTGAGGAACCAGAATGGCCACTCCCTTGGATGTCCGGGAATCATCATCACGAAAAGCTGACCCTGCTTCGAAGGATTTGGAACGAGGCTCGGTCGGAAGTGATCATCGCTCGGTCGTCTTTGGGATAGGCGGTCGGCAAAAGAAAACCGGGCTGAACGGTTTTCCTAAGCAAGGCGATGAGTTCTGAGTGGGGGATTTGTATGGATGCTCGAACGACGAATCGATTTCGGAAGACGCTACTTGAAGAAAAGCAACGGATTCTGAACAACTC
>JAYVXM010000645.1:0-2969 GCA_043785205.1 Bdellovibrionales bacterium | reverse complement strand
GCCGAAGAAAGGGTAAAGGATCCCGGCCGCGACGGGAATTCCGAGGCCATTGTAGATAAACGCGAAAAAAAGATTTTGACGAATGTTCCGGAGGGTCGCCCGACTCAGGCGTCGCGCGCGGAGAATTTCTCGGAGGTCGCCCCGGACGAGCGTGATGCCCGCGCTCTGAATCGCGACGTCGCTGCCGGTTCCCATCGCGATGCCGACGTCGGCCTCCGCGAGCGCCGGAGCGTCATTCACGCCGTCGCCGGCCATCGCGACGATCTTACCTCGGGCGCGCAGTTCCCGTATGATTTCGGCCTTTCCGTCGGGAAGGACGCCCGCGCGAATCTCGTCGATGCCGACTTCTCGCGCGACCGCGCCGGCGGTGTCCGCATGGTCGCCGGTCAGCATCACGACCGCGATGCCGAGCGCGCGGAGTTCGCGAATCGTCGCCGCCGCGCCCGCCTTCACGGGATCTTCGACGCCAAGGATACCGGCCGGTCGTCCGTCGATCGCGAGGTAGAGAATCGTCTGGCCGCGGGCGCGGTGTTCGTCCGCCGTCCGCTCGAGGTTACCGAGCGGGATTCCGCCGTCGGTGAGGAGTCGCGCGTTTCCGAGTCGAACGTCGGCCGCGCCGATTCGTCCCCGAACGCCGCGCCCCGGGAACGCCTCGAAGGTATCCGGGTTTCCGGTCGCGCCGATCCCGCGGGCGCGCGCGCCTTCGAGAACGGCGCTCGCAAGCGAGTGCTCGCTTCCGCTTTCGAGCGTCGCGGCGTACCCGAGAAGCGTCGCTTCCGTGAAGCCGGGAAGGGCGTGGATCGCGACGAGTTTCGGCCGACCTTCGGTCAGGGTTCCGGTCTTATCGAAGACGAGCGTGTCGACTTTTTCCATCCGTTCGAGCGCCTCGGCGTGCCGGATGAGGATTCCCGAAGTCGCGCCCCGTCCGGTCGCAACGAGGATCGACATCGGGGTCGCGAGGCCGAGCGCGCAGGGGCACGCGATGATGAGGACGGAAACCGCGTTCACGAACGCGTGGGCGAGGGTCGGAGCGGGCCCGATCGCCCACCAGACGACGGCGGTGAGGACGGCAGCGAGAAAGACGAACGGAACGAAAGCGCCGGCGACGGAGTCGGCGAGTCTTTGGATCGGCGCCCGCGTCCGCTGGGCTTCGCCGACCATACGGACGATTTTCGCGAGAAGCGTATCCCGTCCGACGCCCGTCGTTTCGATCAGAAGCGTGCCGGACTGGTTCGTCGTCCCGGCGGTCACCCGGTCGCCCGGGGCCTTGTCGACCGGTAGCGATTCCCCGGTCATCGCGGATTCGTCGATCGAAGAGGCACCGCCGACGACGATGCCGTCGACGGGAATATTCTCGCCCGGACGCACGCGAAGGCGGTCGCCGGCCCCGACTTGGTCGATGGGAAGGTCCACTTCGACGCCGGATTCGCGCACGATGCGCGCGGAGTTCGGCGCGAGCTTGAGGAGGGAGCGGATCGCGTCGCCGGTTCGCTCGCGGGCCTTCAACTCGAGCACCTGTCCGAGAAGGACGAGTACCACGATCGCCGCGGCGGTTTCGAAATACACGCCGGTCGGGAACGAGCCGGGAAAGGCGATTACGGCGACACTATAAAGATAAGCGGCGGCGACGCCGAGGCCGATCAGGGTGAACATATTCAGGTGACGGGTCCGGACGGATTCGAAACCGCGGTGGAGGAGCGGGAATCCCGACCAGACGACGACCGGGGTGGCGAGGGCGAGCTCGATCCCGTCGACGATCGCTCCTTCGCGGCCTGACATCGCGAGGGCGAGGAGCGGCACGGTGAACGCCGTGCCCCACTTCAAACGGCGGGTAAAATCCGCGCGCTCGGGGCTTACTCCTTCATCGGAAAGCGAGGGCTCGAGCGGTTCGAGCGCCATTCCGCATTTCGGGCAGGCGCCGGGCGTGGAGGTACGGACCTCGGGATGCATCGGACAAGTATAAGTCCCGGTCCCCGAGGAAACGGGGGCCGGAATCGGGACGAGGAATTGGCGGGGATCTTTCTCGAACTTCCGCAAACAAGGGGTCGAGCAAAAAAAATACGTTTTCCCCGCGTGACTGAAAGTTCCCGCGGCGTCGGCCGGATCCACGTCCATTCCACATACGGGATCTCTTTCTCCGGAAGTGTTCATGGCGCCTCCCGGAAAAGCTATCCCAGGGCAGCCGGAGTTGCACGGAGAGGATCGCGAAAAGGGAGGGGACCCGAGTGGAATTCCCCTCCCTTTTCCGAGGGTCTAGAGAGGAGTGGCCTTAGGGCGCGAGAACGTACTCGACGACGATCGTAGTCGAGTAGGTGCCGGCGCCCGCGTTCGTAAAGTCTGCCTTGTAGTTGTAGCGCGGCGTCGGCGCGAAGTCCGAGAGGGTGAGGATATGCTTCGAGGGCGGAATTGCGACCGACTGGAGAACGACCGCTCCGGCGACGTCTAGGCCCACGTTACCGATCGGAGGCGTTCCCGCGAGCGCGGCCGTGATCGGAGCGCCGTAGTTATCGACGCCGTTCCAGATGCCCGGCCCGGAGGTTCCCGTCGTGTAGGTCCGGATCACCGCGGTACCGCAAGGCGAATGCCCGTTTGGTCCGCAGACGTGGAGGTTGTTATCGGTGAGCGACCCGATCGCGAGGAAGCCGAAATCGACGATCGCATTTTGGATCGTCGGTACGGACCATTCGTGGCTATCGAGCGTCATCGACGTTGAGGCGGCGTTCGTGACGTTGATCACTTGCGTGCCCGAGGTGGCGGAAGTCGGACTTGGCGTCGGGATGGGTGAAGCCGAAGGGCTCGGAACGGGGGTTGGCGAAACGGTCGGACTAGGCGAAGGCGTGGGCGAACCCGACGGCGTCGGCGTCGGCGAAGCATCCACCACGATCCGGCGGATCGAGAGGATCTGGCGCGCGCCGTCGGTGGTTACGGTGAAAAGCGCGCGCGATTTCACCACGGCGCCGTTCGCGTCG
>JAYVXM010000644.1:0-2971 GCA_043785205.1 Bdellovibrionales bacterium | reverse complement strand
CCCCGAAATAGTCGGTGAGGTTCGTCTCATTTCCCCACGCCGGGTCGCTCTCGAACCCGAGTCGGTAAGCGAACAGCGACTCAGCGATGGCGGTGAGGGTTCCACCTTCCGAAACGTCGGCGCAGGACCGAAGTCGGCTCGAGCGTTCGGAGCCGAGCCAGGTATAGAGGCGCTTCGCCGCCACCCAGTCGGCGGGCGGAAGTCCGCGCGATTCCGGGTGGACGAGTCCGACGCGTTCGAATTGGGAGCCGAGAAGGGAAAACCGGCGGGGTCCGACGAGGAAGACGAGATCGCCCGCATGCTTGAATTCGCTCGTGCGCGCGCGCCTGAGGTCGGTGATCCGTCCGAGCGCGGTGACGAGCACGGTCGGGAGGACGGAAATTTTCACGGGCTGACCGTTCTTCTTTCCGCGGAAGTCGTTTTTCATGCTGTCCTTGCCGGACACGAACGGGAGCTCGAGGGCGAGGGCGGCGTCGCGAAGCCCGTAACCGGCCCGCACGAGATCGGCCGCGTATTTGGGGTTCGCTACCGGATCCGGCCAGCAGAAATTATCGAGAAGCGCGAGCACCGACTCGGCCGTGCCGTATTCCGCGCCGCTCGCGAGCACGTTCCGGACGGACTCGTCGAGTGAGGCCTGGGCCATGGTGTAGGTGTCGTACCGGGAATACTCGGGCAAAATGCCGACGCCGACGACCGCGGCGACGCGAGCGTCGCCTTCGCCGACGAGAATCGCGGCGGCCTGGTTCGGCGACCGCCGGTCGCCGAGCTGGGTCTGGGGTTTGATCAGGGAGGTTCCCTGAACTTCGTGGTCGTACTGCCGGAGAAGGTTCTCTTTCGAGGCGATATTCTCGGACCCGAGGAGCGCGAGAAGATTTTCGCGTACGCCTTGTGCCGATTTTTCTAGCGGAAAGGCGGCGGGTTTCGTCGGCGCCCAAGCGGCCTCGATGCGAAGATCCGGACAGCCGTCGTGCAGAAACGCGAGGGAAAGGTCGGCGATCGTTTCGCCGCGGTAAAGGACTTCGAAGCGACCGTGGTCCGTGAACGTCCCGAGCGGGGTCGACTCGACGCCCATCGCCCTCGAGAGCGCTAGGAATTCGGTGAGCGACTCTGGCGGCACCGCGACGGACATTCGTTCTTGCGATTCGGAAACGAGGATCTCCTCCGGGCGGAGATCGGTCGCCTTTAGGGGCGCGTTCGTCAGGTCGAGGCGCGCGCCGTTCGAGAGAGTGGCGAGTTCGCCGATCGAAGAGGAAAGACCCCCGGCGCCGTTGTCGGTCAACGTCCGGAAGAGACCACGATCGCGCGCGACGAGGATGAAGTCGAGCGCGCGCTTCTGGGTGAACGGATCCCCGAGCTGGACGACGGTGGCGTTCGACATCGAGCGATCGCCGGCGTCGAGGGCGAGCGAGCTGAAGGTCGCGCCGTGAATGCCATCGCGGCCGATCCGGCCGCCGACCATCACGATCGCGTCGCCGGCTTCGATCCGTTTCGCCGCGCAGTCCCGGAGTGGGTGTTTCGCGATCGTTCGGGGGAGAACGCCGCCCGAACCGCAGAAAACGAGCGGCTTGCCGAGGTAGGACTCGTCGTAGACGAGCGCGCCGGCGATCGTCGGAATTCCGGCGGGATTTCCGCCCGCTTCGACGCCTGCGCGGACGCCCTCGAGAATCCGCGTCGGCGGAAAGATCCCGTCCGGGCGATCGGTGTCGAAACGCGCGGGGGCGACGCAGAAGACGTCGAGATTGAAAATCGGTTTAGCCCCGAAGCCCGTGCCGATGATGTCGCGGTGGACGCCGCCGATTCCGGTGATCGCGCCGGCGAACGGGTCGATCGCGGAAGGGGAATTATGGGTTTCGACCTTGATGCAAACGGCATCATTGGCCGTGAAGGCGACGATGCCGGCGTTATCACTGAACACCGAAAGGAGCCATGGCTTCGGACAGGCGTCGGTCACCGCTTTGATCGTGGTTTTAAAGAGGCCCTTCGTTTCGGCGGGAATCGTCGGACGCGGGCTCGCGACCGGTCCTTCGCCCTCATCGGCGCGGTAATCGAGGGTCGCGCGGAAGATCTTGTGCTTGCAGTGCTCCGACCAGGTCTGGGCGAGGACTTCCATTTCGGCCGGGAGCGGATCGCGCCCGAGATTCGCGAAGTGCACTTGGATCGCGCGCATTTCCGGGATGCTCAGGGCCCAGAGATTATCCTTCGAAGCGGATTCGAGCTCGGCTTCGGACTTTCCGCGGATCGCGAACGGCGGCGCCGGCGTGAACGCGTTCGGACGCTCCGCGACTTCCGATTCGTCGGTAGCGAGCGGAGCCCGTCGCGTTTCCCAGTCCGCGCGCTCGAACGCGCGGGTCAGATGGAGGAGGGGATGCGAGACGAAGCTCGCGAGTTTCGCGCGCAATTCCGGCGTCTCCGCTTCGATTCGGTAGAGGTCGAGCCGGCGCGCCTGAAACGTTCCGTGCGCGGTCGGATCCTTCCCGAGCCGGATCGCGAGCGCCTCTTCGAGGGTCCGGGCCGCGTTGTCCGTCATGCCCGGGCGAAAGCGCCGCTCGAGAAAGAGGGCCTCCGTTTTCCACTCCGCCGTTTCCGCGGTCTGGTCGAGAACCGGATTCAAAACGATCTGCTCCAGCGCGGCCGCGAGCTCCGCCTCCGGAATCTTCGCACTCACCCGATACGCCTTCGCGGTGGCGATATGGAACGCGTTTTCCGAGAGTCCGGGATTTTCGCGCAGGAAATCTTCCGAGATGCGTTTGGCCGAGACATCTAAGTCTCGTCTTCGGGGGTAGAGTTCGATTCTCAACCCGGAGGTGGACACCCGTCCCCCGGACGCCACGGTCTCAGACCCGCGCGACATAGGACCTCCCGCCGCGCGTTTCGAGGCGATATTCGCCGTTCACGAACCAGTCGATCGTGCGCGGATAGAGTTCGTGTTCGAGCGGAAGTCCGCGCGCTTCGACGTCGGCGGCGGAAGATA
>JAYVXM010000643.1:0-9684 GCA_043785205.1 Bdellovibrionales bacterium | reverse complement strand
TCACAGGCGAGAATCGCCTGATCTACATGGGTTTTTCCGAAAAATGTAGTTTGCGCTACCCTTCGCGCGCGTCGCCTCAAGAACACTGTTAAACGCATTACTTTCCAGTCGTGTAATGCCGAAGCGAATGTCATGGGAAAGCTTAGGCTTGTGATCACGCCGGCTGATATGTCGACCGGCCAAAAAATCAGGCTCATGCGCGTAGCCGCCGGATTGAATCAAATCGAGCTCAGTCTACTTCTGAAATGCTCGCAGGGGAGCGTATCGAAGCTGGAAAACGAAGAACTCCAGCCGACCATGCTCCAACTCGTCCGTATGCGAGACATATTCGCGATCAGCGCCGATAGCTTCCTCGACGGTGAAATCGACTATAAAACGATCGCACGTAAGTTTTCGAATCACCGATTTTCACTGCGAAACTATATCACCGAACCGGAACCCGAGCTTCCGCTCGAAAAAGCGGCCTGACGCGTCTTTTAGGCTTCTCGTTATAAAGCCAGGGAGTCGGGGTTCCCCAGTTATCGACGCGGGTCATGTCGCGAAGAATCTGGATCTTCGCTTTTTCTAGGTTCGACTTCATTTTCATGGGGCCACCTGTGAGGGCGACGGTGAGCGCGATACCGAGGGCGAACGTGATGATTTCTTTGATGGGCATAATCGAGTCTCCATTTTCAGGTTTGAAACCCGACTTCGAAAACTTGAAGTGGAAGCAACGCTCTTTCGGCAGAGGCAACCGGGGGTTCAATTTCTTTTCCCGGGTGTGTCTCGGATGTGCCGAAAGTGTGTCTAACTCGCGTGATATGCGGTGATGAATCGTGACGTTCCGTAAAAGGGCGTCGCGGATGATTTCCCGAACCCTCGTTGGTTGATTGGTTACGAGGCTTGGTTTTTCACTTTGTTTTCGACTCGTTGGAGTCGATTCGATCTTCACCGCTAAAATGAAAAAGGCGGGATGAACCTGAAAGTTCATCCCGCCTTTTTTCCATGTGGATAATGGCGGAGAGGGTGGGATTTGAACCCACGTTACCATTTCTGGTAAACACGCTTTCGAAGCGTGCGGTTTCAGCCGCTCACCCACCTCTCCAGAAGATCACTTGGGTTTGGACTAACATGATCCATTTCGACGTGCCAAGCCCGAGTTTAAGTTTCCGGAATGAGGGAGGAAAATCCGGGCCGTCGATCCTTGATTGACGCGCTATTCCTTCCGGGGTACGCCGGCGCCTAGGTTTTAGGGGGTCTTCGATGCTACGTTCCTACGCTGCCTTTGGCTTTGCGGTTGCGGCCATTCTTTCGTCCTTTTCCGCGTCCACCTTCGCCGGCTCGGTCGTTTCGGACGGGCTCGCGCTTTCCTTTTCTCCTCGCGGGCAAACCTACTTCCGCGAAAATCTGAATTCGGTCCTACTGGCGAACAAGCTCGACCTCGCGAACAACCATTGGAATGAAATCAAGTTCGTGTTGAATCAACCCTTCGAGGGAAGTGAACCCGTCGAGACGCTCCACGCCCGCCTCGCGCCGTACTTTTACGGATTTCCGATCAATCCGCCTCGGCTCGAGCTCCGTCTCGCGAGCACGGATCTGACCGTGAAGTTCCGGAGCATGGGCGCCGTAATCGATCCCGCCGGTCCATCGGCGTACGGGATGCCGCGTTCGAAAGGCGCCGTCGTCCTTCTTCGAATGGAAGGGGAGGACCTCGCGTTCGACGCGAAAACGCTCCGAATCGTCGACCTCGCGAATCCGGATCTCCTCGGCACGGTCGGCGCGGACGCCCTTTCGATCGCGCAGACCGACGGCGGTCTCCGCACGGTGAAGGCCGAGATTCCGGTCCTCGTCGAGGCGGACGGGAAACGGGCGACGATGCGAATCCTCGCGATTCGAACGAACCTCGAGCGGGCGGCGTTCGACCTTCGTTTCGCGAAGCTCCTCCTCCCGTCCATTAAGACGACGATCAACGGGAAGGACTACGTTTTCGACCAAGCCGCCTTCGAGAAGGATCTCCGGAGCCGGCTTCCCCAACTCGGCGTCGCGATCGTCGCGGCCGTAAAGACCTATTTCGAGCACGACGGAAAGGCGCTCGTCCAAGCCCAGTTCGACGCGCTCGCGAGCAATCTGAACGTCGATTTCAAACTTCCGCTCCCGGACGACTCCGCGAAGCTCTTCGTTCATCTTCGTCCGAGCCGCGTCGAATACGGGCGCTCCCCGTCCGTCGGGATCGCATTCGACTCCGCGGTGAACGATCGCGCGACCGATAGCGTCTCCCTAACAACGCCCGAGATTCCCGGGGGCACAAATCGGTCCTTCGCGCGTACGGTGGGGAGCGGCGACTACGATGTCGCGCTCACGCTCCGTCCGACCGCCATCAACGCGGCCCTCGAGAGCGTCTGGGCGAAAGGGGCCCTTCGCGATATCGACCTCGGGAAAGATGATTCCGGTCGCCCGACGAAGGTAAAGATCCCGAAATCGCCGATCGTCACGCTCGCCGGCTTGCCGACGGCGAATCAGGCGAATTTTCACGCCTGGATCGGGTACGTCGTCCACGGCATCGGAGGAATCCTCTTCAAGGGGCCGATCCCGATCGAGCTCGACCTGATCGTGAAGATGGAGACGAACGCGAAAAACGAGATCGAGGTCGTCCTCGACCACATCGACGAATCGACATTAAAGGTCGATACCCGCGCCACTTGGCTCTGGCCGATCCGTGGAAAGGTGAACGCGCTCGTTCGGAGTAAGATCGCGGACCTCAACGCGAGCGCGGCGAAGAAGCGGATGTCATTGGTTTCGCTGCCGACCCTCGACGCGCTTCTCGGAATTCCGCTCCGGCTCGATTCCGCGACGAACGTCGACGGAAACCTCGTCCTGCTTGCTGACTTTGCGCCCAAGCCCTAGACTAGAGGGATGTTCACCCATCATCGGGATCGGCTGACCGAAGTCACTCCGAGGGTCCTCTTCCATTGGTTTCTTCTGAGTTTCACGGCCGGAAATATCAACGCCGGCGGATTCCTGGCCTGCGGCCGATTCATCACGCATGTGACCGGATTCGCTACTTTGGCCGGCATCGACTTCGCGAACGGAAAGGTAGGCTCCGGCGTCGGTATGCTCGCCGTGCCCGTTTTTTTCCTCTTCGGGGTGATGGTCTCGGCCTATTGCATCGATCGGCGGCTGAATAGCGGCCGCCGGCCCCTCTATCCACTCGTGATGGGATTCGTCGCATTCTGTCTTTTCCTAGTCGCGGTCGGGGGCGATCTAAACCTCTTCGGCGAATTCGGAGAAAGGGTCCATTTACGGAAAGAAATCCTCTTTCTGGCGGTGCTCAGCATCGCGAGCGGGCTTATGAACGCGGCGATTACGACGTCGAGCGGAGCGTTCGTTCGAATTACCCATTTGACCGGAATCACGACCGATCTCGGAATCGGAATCATGCGACTTCTCGCGATGGATCCGAATGCGTCGGGGTACCGAACCGAGCGGATCGCGAATTTGTACCGGGCGGGAAACTTTCTTTTTTTCGCGTTCGGTTCCTACGTCGGCGCGGTACTCTTCATCCGGGTGAACTACCTCGGATTCCTCCTTCCCGCGGCGCTCGCGCTCTACGCGATGGGGTTGGCGATCGGATCCCATCCGAGGGCGATTCAGTGTTCCGCGACTTCGACGGTGTCTAAAACCTAGACACCTCGAGGCGAACGGATGCGGCCCAGCCCCCTCTGTAAACGAGCCGAGGGCCTTCCGGTCTGGCCGGTTCCTTGCTGAATCAGCGTTGGGTACCCATGCCGGTGTGCGCCTGTTAAGGGATCGCTTCCATGAAAAAAACGAAGGTTTCGAATCGGAAACAAATCATCGCGGTCGTCGCCGGACTCGGCTTGCCGGGACTACTGACTTTCGCGTACTCGAAGGAAGACGTCGGCTCGCGTAGCGTCGCCGACGCCGACGATCCTTATTCCTTCAGCGACTCCTCCTGCGGATCCCAGGGTGCCTGGACGCGTTCGGCCCTCCAGAGTATGCAAAGCCTCTACTCCGTCATCCAAAACTTGAAGGATAATCCGAAGTGTAAAGGCAAGGAATCGACGATCAATGGAATCGTTCAGAACTTTCAGACCGCGGAAGCGGAACTGAAACTCAGCGCGGACGATAAGGATTCGACGACGATCGAAAGCCTTCCGGGCGAAATCGATGCACTCCAGCGCGCCAGTCTCTCGAACACCGGCGGCGTGCGCGACATGGTGAACGGTATCCTTGGCCGAAAAGTCATCAAAGCGGCGAGTCTCGCCTCCCAGCGCGCGGCCCAAGAACCGGAAGAGTCCGAAGTCGGCGTCGATCCGACGACCGCGGTGCGCGCCCTTTATCGTCGCACGAACCGATCCGCAGCTTACGGCCTCCGGATGGTCAGCCAGATTTTCACGGCCCTCCCAACGCTCGACGAGTGCATCATGGGCCAACCGGACATCGGCCTCTCACTTATCGGCGCGGCCACGAAAATCGGCGCCTCGTTCGGATCGAGTGGCGGCGGTGCCGGCCACGAGCTCGGCAGCGCTTTCGGCGGCCTCGCGACCATGCTCCGCGACCGTAAGTTCACCAAGGCGATGCGCCAAATCGACGAACGAAAGTTCTGGATGTCGGTCTCCTGTCTCCTGGAGACCACCGCGAAAAACTACTGCGAAGCGGAAAACGCCCAGGAAATGCTCGCCTATTCGATGAAGGAATACGCGCGCACCATGAGCGCCGTCCGGACCGGGATGGCCGATCCCCAGTACGACAATCCGCTCGAAGGCTACTACCTCCTCACCCGCGAACTCCCGGCGATCTCAAACTGGCTCAGCCAAGTGAAGCTCGGTTCCGAACCGCGTACCACCGCGGACTCGAGCCAGCAAAAAGAGGCGATCGATAAGGTGAACGAATATTGGAAGATGAAGAAGGACATCGCGGGAACGATGAGCCTCCGCGCTCGCGACGTGATGGCGCTGCCGGACCTTTCGGCCCAGCAGAACGGGATGTTCTCCCTCCTGCTCGAAGTGGTCGATATCCTGACCCGGAGCTCCGGCTCCCAATTCGTTTTCCAAGCCCAGCGCCAAGCGTACCTTCCGTTCTTCCTCGTCGGCCTCGCGGACATCCCGGAAGCGATTCGTCCGGACGTCCGAAACGCCCGGGTGATCGACTGGTCGGTCTGGATGGAATCCGGCGGCCCGAACGGACGCCTCCAACCGTTCTTCAGCGAACCGAGCGTTTTCCTCGATAAATTGAACGCTCAACTGAAGGAGCTCTTTCGGAGCTCCGACGCGAACGCCGCCGCTTTCTTCCGGAAGCGGCTCGTCGTCGATCTCCAGAATCTCGTGAGCATGACCGCAACCGGCCAAAATCTGACCGTGTACCAATCCTTCAACCACGTGGTGCGGTACCTCGAACGCTTCAAGATCCGTCTCGGCGCCTCGGGTTCGAACCTCGACCTGGCGATGCTCGGCACCGTCGAGGAAACTCGCCAGCGGGTGCTCACGATCATGAAGTCGTATCAGCGCATGATGGCAATCGGGCGAGACGCTCACGACGGAAAGATCAACATCACGGCGGTCGACGATAGCGAGGAAACCGCTTCGAAACAGATCATCGACTCGGTCTTCCTGAACTTCAACGTTCTCTACCAAAGCGACGTTTTCCTCACGAATCGGATGACGACCTTCATCCAGCACGATTTCGACCTTCTTTTGAAGCGCGGGTCGATGAGTTCCGGGATGAACGATCACCAGCGGGACATTATGTTCGCCGCGCAGGATCACCTGCTGCAAAAACTCATGCAGAATTACGGGCAGGATCAAACGAAGGCGCGCGACGACCTTGCGCAAGCCCAGACTCTGAACGACGCGAACTTGAAGACGTTCGAAGAGATTTTCGGCGACACGATCTACCTGATGCTCGAAGAGTACAATGAACGCGTGCACGGGCGGGACACGAGTCCGGCGGCCCTCGAGCGGCTGGCCGATCAGCGCTATACGGCCGCGAAACGTGAATATCGCCGGGCTTATTACGCTACGGCCCCCTTCATCCAGTCGCCGGAAACGGCGATCGGGGTCGACGTATGGGGATGGGTGAGCTCCTTCTTCTCCGTGAAGGCGAAGCATCCCGACCTCTATAGCCGGGGCTCGAACGAGAGTCGCGTGACCGGCGGCGATACGCGTTTCGGCGACTATGCCCGGGTGCGGGCGCTCGTCTGCGCGCACACGCTCGCCTTCGAGAATCGCGCCCGTTACTATCCGCTTTGCAAGGACGCGGTCCTCGAAAGCGCCTACGGTACCTCCGGCGACATGGTGAAGAACCTCGACCTTCGGTACGGCGATTACTGGCCGGCAAGCGGTCGACCGGCGGATATCGCGTACTACGCGAAGAAGGTCAACCGCCCGGGTAGCGAAGCGATGAAGTCGACGCGGATATGCGCCTACAATCGCTTCACGCTGACGAATACCGTCCGGATGCTCCAGGATCGCGATCAGCGCGAGGACTCGTCTAAGACGGAAGGCGAGTTCGACTTCGAAAAGGAGGAGCGCGAAGCCAAGATCCGCCAGCAGAAGGCCGACGACGCCACGAAAGTCCGTCTGGAGGCCGACGCCAAGTTGCGGGCGGACGCGCGATTGTCCTCCGGTAATCTCCCTTCACCGACGCCTTCCGCGGTGCCGACGCCGACGCCGGTTCCGTCTTCGGAAATCTCCGGTAAGCTGATTCCGTCGTCCTTCTTCGGGAACTAAACGCTACTTCGTCGTCCCTTCGACGTTCAGCGCGAAGCGGACGAGCCCATTCGAACGAAGGGCGTCCATGAGTTTGATCACCACGCCGTGCGGGGTGGTTTGATCGGCGCTGATCATCGCGGTTTCTTCGGAGACCTTCGGACCCATGGCCTTCAGGCGTTCGCCGAGCTTCTCCCAGGAGAGTTCCTCGGAGTTCCAGAAAACTTTCCCCTCGGCGTTGATCGTGAAGTTCAGCGGACTTTTCGAGGCAGCTTCTTCGCCGGTTCGGGCCTTCGGGAGCTGGACCTTGATCGCGGACTGGTAAAGGACCGGCGCGGTCATGAGGAAGATCACGAGAAGGACGAGGACGACGTCGACGAGAGGAGTGACGTTGATCCCGGAAATCGCTTCATCGTCGCCGCCGCCGAAAGTACCCGCCATACGCTTAACCCCGCCCGCCAGCGATTTTTCCAACGAGGAAGGATTTCAGAGCTTCCGCTTCGGAAAGCGCCGAGCGCGTGCGGCGTTGGAAAAGATTGAACCCGACGACCGCCGGAATGGCGACGAGGATCCCGACTGCGGTCGCGACGAGCGCGTCGGCGACGCCGCCGGTGACTCCGCTCACGCCGGTGCTACCGCCCTGCTGGGAGAGGTCGTTGAACGCCTTGATGATCCCGAGGACGGTCCCGAAAAGTCCGACGAACGGAGCGTTGTTTCCGATGGTCGCGAGGAGCGAGAGGGAGCGTTCCCATTTCACCTTCGCGCGGACGACGTGGTCTTGAGCGAGTTCGTTCAGAATTTCCGGGGTGCCCTTCCGCTCGGAGAGAAGTGCGACGGCCATGGCCGCTTCGAGATCCGGCTTTTCCTTCGCTTGGGAAGTCGTCCGGGTTTTCGCGATCGAAAGCGCGCGGTCCCATTCTCCCGCGTTCACGGCTTCGCGAAGCGCGCGGCGGAATTCTTCGATTCCCTTTTGGGCGGCGAGGTAGAAGAAACGCCGTTCGAAGAGAATCGTCACCGAAAAGATCGAAAGCAGGACGAGAAGGTAGAGGACCCATTCGGCGCCGAGGAGCGAAAATCCTAAGAAAAGTTTTCCAAGCATAGAGGGAAAGGGTAGCACCCCCACCTAAAGACACGGAGCGTTAACGACCCCTTGTCCCTCGAATCGGCTGAGGGACGGGAGTTTACACCGGGGGGCTTCTCTGGCAATTTCGCATCATGGCATTTGAAATCGTCACGAAGAATAACGTACGCGAACGCTTCGCGCCCGCGCCCCGGCCCGCCGTTTGGAAAGACGTCGAGGATAAGGACTGGAACAACTGGATCTGGCAGCAGCAAAAGCGCGTGAAGTCCTTCGAACAACTCGAGAAAGTGCTTCCGCCGACGGCCGAAGAGCGGGAAGCCTACGAGAAGTCGAACGAGATGTTCAATATGGGCATCACCCCGTACTACGCCGGGCTGATGGATCCGAACGATCCGAACTGCCCGATCCGTCTTCAGTCGGTTCCTAAGATGGGCGAGCTCACGATCCGCGAGATGGATCTCGAAGATCCGCTCGGAGAAGAGAAGGACATGCCGGTTCCCGGCGTGACCCATCGGTATCCCGACCGCGTCCTTTTTTATACGACTCACAACTGCCCGGTTTTCTGTCGCCATTGCACGCGGAAACGGAAGGTTTCCGATCCGTCTTCGTCCGCCCAGAATAAGCAGCTCGAAGAGGGCCTCGCCTACATCGAAGCGCATAAAGAAATCCGCGACGTCGTGATTTCCGGCGGCGATCCGCTTTCGAACTCGGATGACCGGCTCGAGTACATCCTCTCGCGTCTCCGGGCGATGGAACATATTCAAGTTTTCCGGCTCGGGACGCGGAATCTCGTGACTCTGCCTCAGCGCGTGACCGACTCCTTCGCCCAGATGCTGACGAAGTATCACCCGGTATTCGTGCATACCCACTTCAACCATCCTAAGGAGTGCACGCGCGAAGCCTTCGACGCCTGCGCCCGGCTCGCGAACGCCGGTTGCGTGATCAATAACCAGATGGTCCTCCTCAAGGGCGTGAACGATGACTGGCGCACGGTGAAGGAGTTGAACCACCGGCTCCTTATGATGCGCGTTCGTCCGTACTATATTTTCCAGTGCGACATGGCCCAGGGAATTTCGCACTTCCGGACTCCGGTCGAAAAGGGACTCGAGATCATCGAGAACCTCCGCGGTTGGACGTCGGGAATGGCGGTTCCGCACTACGTGATCGACGGTCCGGGCGGCGGTGGAAAAATCCCGCTCATTCCCCAGTACGTCGAGAAGCGCGAAGGAAAGAAGTGGTTCCTCCGGAACTACAAGAACGAGAAATTCGTTTACGAAGAGCCATAAGGGGACGATGCCCGTTTTCCAGAACCCTTTCGGAAACCTTTCCGAGAAGATGACCGAACGTCAGAAAAGCGTCGCCCGGACTCGCGGTTTTCTTCGCGGGACGATCGCTATAGCGCTTCTCGCGGGATTCGCGTGTTCAACTATTCCCGAGCCGAAATATAAAAAGTACACTTTTCCGCAGGGCTCCGTTTTCGTGGACGAGAAGCCGACGCGCCGTTTTAAAGTCATCGGACCCGTTCGCGTGCGCGTGAACTTCAGTTCGCTGAACCCCGAACGGGAAGAGCAGGAGCTATGCCGGAACTACTTCAACAAGGGTGCGAAGGATCTTCTCAAACGGGCGCACCGCGAGCTCAAAGCGGACGCGGTTATCGAAGTCCGTTCGGTCGTTTATTTCATGGACGGCAAGTCGACGAAGTACTCGACGCCGGAGTGCGCGGACGACGGCAACGAAGGTCAGGTCCTCCTCGAAGGAAAGGCGATCCGGTATCTTCCGGATCCGGTCCCTTCGGCGGTGCCGGCGGTCTAGGATGGACGGCGTGAAGGCGATCTATTCGATTTTCACCATTGGCCTCTTCTTCGGCGCGGGAATTCTCGTCGGCGCCCATTTCCCCGG
>JAYVXM010000642.1:0-9692 GCA_043785205.1 Bdellovibrionales bacterium | reverse complement strand
TTTCATCCATTCGGCCGCGTTCAGCGCCGCCATTAAATTCACGTCGAGACAATGCTTCATGCCCGTCCACGTATCGGCCCGGGGGTCCGTGCGATCGGAAACGCCGGCGTTCAGGACGAGGTGGGTGATCCCGCCGAAGGCCGTTTCGAAGCGCTCCAGGGCGGCGCGCTGGAGCTCAAAGTCCGTCACGTCGAGCGCCTCGATCCGTACGTCGGGCGATCCAAGGATGCGAAGCTCGCCGGCCAGGGCATCGAGAAGCTCCCGCCTTCGCGCGATCAGTCCGAGGCGCGCCCCGGATTTCGCGAATTCCACCGCCATCGCTTTTCCGATGCCATCGCTCGCGCCCGTAATGACAATCGCCGGAGTACCGCTCATTTCAATGATACTGGGCCAGATCGCGCAGGAAGAAGAGTGGAATCTTCGCGTCGAACTCGGTGCCATCGTCCCGAACCATCCGGTAGGTACCGCGCATGCTTCCGGTCGGCGTCGGGAGGGGGCAATAACTCGAATAAGTGAATGAACCGCCGGGTACGAGGAGGGGCTGCTCGCCGACGACGCCCTCGCCTTCGACTTCGCGTTCCGTACCGTCACCGTCACGGATCACCCAATGCCGAGCGACGATTTTCGCAGGCTGACGACTCTCATTCGAGATCGTCACTTCATAGGCGAACACGAAAAGCTTTTGAGTCGGGTCGGAGTGCTCCCGAAGGTAGGACGGATTCACCTCGATGAGAATGCCGTCCGTCGTTTCGCGGTACATATTCTATCCCTATCCGAGCCATGGTACCTTCGGAAGATGAATTTGCGCACGGATTCCCGGATGAACGTATTATTGCTGCGCGGGCTCATCCGCGACCAGCGAACGTGGGGAGAGTTTCCCGAGCGATTCCTCGCTCACGCGCCGCGTATGGGCCTCCATTTCCTCGATTTACCGGGCGTGGGCACGGAATACCGACGTCCTTCGCCGACCTCGATCGCCGCGATTCGCATCGAGGTCGCCCAACGTTTCCATACCCAGATCGCGCGCGGAAAACTGCCCTCCGGGCCCTGGTCCGTACTCGGCCTCAGCATGGGTGGGATGGTTGCGCTCGACTGGGCAAACGCCGAACCCGACCTCTTCCAAAAGCTCGTCCTCCTGAACACCTCGACCTCGGACGTGGCCGGTCTCACGGAACGCTTCCGTTTCCGTCATCTGCCGGCCGCGCTTTATTCCCTGCTTCTCAATCGCCCGGAAGTCTCCGAACGCCTGATTCTGCGGATCGTTTCGAGTCGCTTCGCGAAGGGAGCGGGCGGCGATCCGAAGCTTCGGTCGATTCTCGCCGACCAGGTGAAATGGCGGAAGGAACGGCCGGTGACCCGGACGACCTTCATCCGCCAAATCCTTTCGGCGGCCCACTACCGCCTGCCGCCCGGGCGACCGAAGGCGAGAGCCGTCCTGATTTCGAGCGAAGGGGATCTCCTCGTCAGTCCAAAATGCTCCGTGCGCCTCGCGGAGCGCCTCGGCGTCTCGCGGATCACCCACCCCTGGGCGGGCCATGACATCCCCACGGACGATCCGGAATGGCTCGCGCGCGAAATCGCGGAGTGGATGGAGGCCCCGGCTTGAAACCGAAGGATTACGTCGCCGGCTCACCGCTCGATCCGGATGCTCCGAAACACGACTTCGTCGATCTCGATACCCTCCCCTTCGGCCTCGATATCCGTTACGCCCGAAGCGATAATTTTCTCGGCCGTCCCGTCTACGCCGCGGAACGGGCCTACCTCCAACGCCCAGTCGCCGAAGCGCTCCTCCGCGCCCACCTTCGTCTCGAGGCCACCGGGTACGGAATTCTCGTCTTCGACGGCTACCGGCCCTGGTCGGTGACGAAACTCTTCTACGATGCCGCGACCGAGCACCAAAAGCTCTTCCTCGCGAACCCCGCCACCGGTTCGGTCCATAACCGCGGCTGCGCGGTCGATTGCTCGCTCTATCGGATCAAGGACGGCCGCGAGGTCCGGATGACCTCCGAGTTCGACGAGATGGGCGAGAACGCGTTCTCCGACTTCGCGGGCGGCTCCCCCGAGGAACGAAAATACCGAGACTTACTCGTTTCGACGCTTCACCGCGAGGGTTTCCGCGTGCTCAAGCGGGAGTGGTGGCATTTCAATCATTCCTCGGCGGGGATGTATCCCATCTACGATTGGTCTTTCGACGATCTCGCGAAGGCGCTCGCCGACTGACCTTATTGCGCGGCCGTGATCGGCACGGTGAAGACCGCGCTACAGGTCCCGCGCTCGCGGTGGCAAAAATGCTCGAGGCAGTCGTCGTCCCTCACGCATGGCTTTTGATAGCCTCTCCTCCCGAGACAAGTTTCGACGGGTACGACCCAGAATTGAAGTTCGTCCTTAACGCCGCTCGCGGGGGAACGTCCGACCGCGAGGAGGTCGAATTTCTTCCGGCATCGCGCGCCGACTTTCGCGGCTCGTGCGGGAAAGGTGGATTGGATTTCGGCCATCGTCGTCGCGCCGTAAAAATACGCTTCGAAGAGCGGCTCCGCCGAGGCGTTGCCCGCGCAGCTCATGCGGCCGAAGATCGCGCGACCCTCGGGACACGACTCGGCCTCGTCGGCGCGGACACCGGTGCCGAGCGCGAAGGGAAACGCGAGGAAGAGGAGTAAGGAAATTCGCTTCATTTTCCGCCTGATGAAAACGTGAAAGCCCTATACTCGTCTTCGGGCGAAAAAAGCCTTCGCTTGATCGACTTCAGAATCGTCCAAACTTTAGTCGCCGACGTCCGCCCAGACGCGCGATGAGAGCGCGGCGAATAGGAAGGGCCGGCGCTCGTTCGAGCGTCGGCCCCTGCCCTTAAATCCGCGGACCCTTCCTGACGAAGGGTCCGAGGTTCGTTTCTTGACCTACTGCACTTGGATCCGGCGTCCGGACACCTGGATCACATATTGCGGGGCAATGCCTTCGATCGTGAACACGGGTCCGACGAAGATATTGCCGGTGCGGAGCTTTACCGGGATCTTATTAAAGATCGCCGAACGGTCCAGATAGAACTGGAGTTCGCCGCCGCCGCGGGTGACGTCGGACGTGATGATCGCGCGGCGATTCACCGGAGTCCAGTCGCCGCTTCCGAGGCGGTAATAAAGATCGCCGTCCGTCTTACCCCACGAGGAATCCCAGGCGTACTGCTTGGATTTCCAAGTCGCGAAGCCGGAAGCCGCGTTGAACACGAACTCTGCGTTGATCGTGTACTGCTCGCCGTCGTTAATCTTGATTCCGGTCGCGAGCGGAGTCGAGGCCGGATTCTTCACGGTGACGGTGAACTTTTTGTCGGCGATCGGCTGGACGTTCACTTTTTCAACGGACGCGCCGTTCGCCGAAAGCGGGTAAACGACCGTGTTCGTGCTCGTCGTATCTTTCAGTTCGACTTGTTTGACGACGGTTTGGTTATCCTTGTCGAGCGCGGTCTTTTTGAACGCGTAGGACATTTTCAGCGAGGCCGAAGGTAAGAGACCCGGATCCTCGATCGGCGTCGTCGGCGGAGGCGTCGTCGTCGTCGTACGAGTCGGAATGTCGGTTTGAATCGGATCCGGAGTCAGCTGACGATCGAGGTCGAGCTGGTCGTGCATGAGTTGCAGGACCTTCGCTTCCCGAAGCGCCGCCTGAGTCGCTTCACTGCTGCGATTCATCATCGCGGTCGTGAGGAGCTGGTTCCGAGGCTTAAAACCGTCGTCGATCACGTCGCCGCGGCCCGGAGTCGTTCCGGTCGTCGGAGTCGTGCCCGTACCATTCCCCGTCGTCGGGGTCGTCCGGCGAGTCGGATACGTGCCGTCGTCGTAAACGCCGCCCGTATTGTTCCCGGAACTATCCACCGGTTGGAAACAAAGGTTCAGCACCCGGCGAAGCATTTCCTGCATTCCGGTGATATCGCCCTTCGAGGTGATGTTCACGCCGTTGGCGCTGTTTTGGACGGTGTTCAAGAACGCGAACTCGAGGTCCGCGCCCACGTAGGCCTTCACGCCGCCGACGCCTGCGCCGCCGCCGATACTCGGCTTGAAGTTCGTGCTGAGTTCGCGGTCCATTTCCTTACAGCTGACGTCAATGTTGTAAAACTTGTCGGTCATCATGCCGTCGAAGGAGATCGTAAACTCGACCGGTATGCCGAGGTCGTCATGATACAGCATATCGAACGTTTTCGCTTCTTCCGGATCGAGCTGAAATCGGATCAGGCGAGGAACGTCGAGGTATTGATAATTCGTCACCGACGGCGACGAAAACTTATAGGCGAAATCCGGAAGCGCGATCCCGATGTTCTTCGCGACGACGGGCTTCAACTGGGAGTCCTGACGGATATTCGAAATATTTTGGGCGACCTCTTCGCGAAGATCCTTCGAGAAGTAAGGAATGATCCGAGTGATGTATTCGACTTTGCCGTTCGCGAGCGTCGTCGGACGAAGAACCGTCTTTCCGGCGCTCGTTTCGAACCGAATTTTCGGGATGTACCAGTAGACTTGGCTATCGACCGCGTCTTTGTAGACGGTGATCTTCTGATCGGAGCTGCTCCAAGCTTCGACATCCGACGGTACGGCATGGGCGGACGAAAGGCTCAGAACCTGAGCGAGAACGACGCCTGCACCGACTCCAAAACGAGAGAAAGATTTTACCATGGGACGAGCCCCCCCTTTGAGGCCTGCATCATGTACCAACGCGTTATAATCCTGACAAGCCCCCGCTGACGAATTATTAACGCTAAAGATTTGAAATGGTTAGGGAAATGCGCGGTGCGTCATAAAACTGTCGATCTACTTTTGTTGTGTAGAAAGGCGTTTCGATGATTAGAAAATCAGTTTTCAAACCTTAGAAAGAAAGCACGTAAAACGCCGAACGCGTGAACCTTTTTACCTAGGTTTCGGAAGACCCGCGGAAAAGCCGCGGTGGTCACCCTCCGCGCACTTACAGATCTCTTACACCTCGAGTTCACCGCCCCGCTTATCCTAGAAAGAAGAGAGAACGGGAGCGATCGTATGCACCAATCTTCGACGAAGTTTTTGCGGATCTTTTGGGGAGTGGCGGAGCCGCTGCTCGCGTTCGCGATTCTCGGATTCATGGTGACGGTAGCCTTCGGGCTTCACGGGATATTCGGGGCGTTCCTCGCGACCGGCGCGTGGTGGAAGATCTCCCTCTACCTTGTCCTTATGACCCATTTGACGATCACCGCGATGAGCCTCTGCTTCCATCGTCAGTACACCCATCAGGGCGTCGCCTTCGCGAAGCGGATCGATCGGCTCATGCAGGCGTGGTTGGCGCTGACGACCGGCATGTCGAAGCGCGATTGGGTTTCCGTGCATATTTATCACCACGCGAATTCCGACCAGCAGAACGATCCGCACAGCCCGAAACATAAGGGCCTCGCGCGGATCTTCTTCTTCGGCGTCTACGATTACGTGATCGCGAAGGACTGGCCCGAGGTCGTGAAACTCCGGAAGAAGATTCCCGAGGACCGCTTCGAATCGTTCCTCGCCCGGAATCCGATCGTCGGCCCGATCTTCATGGCATCGGCGCTCACGATCGCCTTCGGTCCCGCCCTCGGCGGACTTCTCGCCGTACTCACCTTCCTGATCTCGCCCTTTTTCGCCGTCGGCGGCGTGAATGCGATCGCGCACGCGATCGGATATCGGAACTACGAGACGACCGACGAAAGCCGGAACATCGGCTTTCTTTTCCCCTTAAACTGGATGATTTGCGGCGAACTCGACCATAACAACCATCACGCCCATCCGCGCTCGTGCTCCTTCCGCCACCGGTGGTACGAGCTCGATATCGGCTACGTCTACATCCGGATGCTTTCGGCGGTCGGCCTCGCGAAGATCAAAACCGCGCACTCGCTCAAGAAGACGGCGTCCCCGGTCCGCAATCTCCACAGTGATCCGAAGGCTCCGAACCCTCCGGCTCCACCTGAATCGTTGTATGCGTGATCGCGAAGCGTTCCTCTAAGACGTGCGCCGCTTCGTGCAGAAGCTCGCCGACGTCCCGGGATTCATCCGCGGCGAGGTGCACGCTGAGCGCGACGCTTCCGCTCGAGAGCGTCCACACGTGCAGGTCGTGAATTCCCCCGACTCCCGTGAGCGCCTTCAGCGCGCCTTCGATATCGTCGAGGCGTAAATGAGTGGGCGACTGCTCGAGAAGAATTCCGACGGCTTCCCTTACGAGACTCCATGAGCTCCAGAGCATGAGCCCCGCCAGAACGACGGTAATGATCGGATCGGCGATCAGCCAACCCGTCAAAACGATGACGCCGCCGGCGATCATGGCCCCGAGCGAACCGAGCGAGTCCGTCATCATGTGCAGGTAAGCCGCCTTCACGTTCAGATTTTCTTTCGAGGACCGATGTAGAAAATACATGGAAGCCAAATTCGAGGCGAGCCCAACGGTCGCGATCCAGAAAACCATTCCGCCCTTCACCGCGGGGGGGGCGCGGAAACGATCGATCGACTCGAAAATAAGGAAGCCCGAGATGAGCCAAACGAGAAGGCCGTTTAAGAGGGCGCCGAGAATCTCAACTCTTTGAAATCCGTACGTATAACGGCGGGGCGCTTCGCGCTTCGATACCCAGGCGACGAGAAGGCTCAGGACGAGAGCTCCGCTGTCCATGAGCATATGGATGCCATCCGAGATCAGCGCCAATGAATTCGCGAAATAGCCGCCGATGAGCTCGACGAACATGAAGGCGAGCGTCACGTAAAGGGCGCGTTTCAGCGCGGTTACGGAAGCATCGGACGAGGTTCCCCTATCCCTGCCATGATCGTCGTGATCATGACCGTGAGGGTGGTGATGTCCATGTCCGAGTCCCATCGCCCTATCGTAAGCGGAAAACCGCGAAATTTCCCGCGGATCGAGCGGTTTTTTTAAAATAAATCGTAAAAGTCGTCGGTGACACAGTTGCCGGTTCTTTCGGGAATCCGATACACTCGGGAGAAGACCACGGGGGCTCGGCGGAATTCATGGCGAAGCAGTACACCTCTAAAAAAGAACAAAAGGGCGCCGAAAAAATTTCGGAGCCCAAGTCCGTCGTCAAAGCGCCCGCCGCGGAGCTCGGCCCTCGCAAATCCCCGGAACGCCGGGCGTCCGACCGCGGCCATGCCGGGCAGCTCCTCTGGAGCTTCGCCGTGGCCATTTGCCTGATTCTCGCCGCCCTCCTCCAATGGACCGCGCCGAAGAACGCGCTGATGGAACAGGATCGATCTCCCGCCCAGATCCGATTCGAAACCGTGAATACGTCATTGAACGGTTCCTGATCCCTTGCTAAGCCGTGGGCATGGCACGCTCCTACTGGCTCCTCAAAACCGAACCCGGGACGTATAGTTTCGCACGGCTTCTCGCCGAGAAACGCGCGAACTGGAACGGCGTGCGGAACTTCCAAGCGCGGAACTTTCTGAAGGGGATTAAAAAAGGCGACTCGACGGTCATCTACCATTCCGGGGAAGACAAATCGGTCGTCGGTATCGCCGAGTGCGTCCGTGAAGGCTATCCCGACATCGACCCAGACGACGGGAAGGAATGGGTTCAGATCGACATCGCACCGGTCCGCGAACTCCCTCATCCCGTTTCGCTCGCGGTCATCAAGGCGACGCCGTCCCTGACCGCGATGCCCTTGATTCGCCATAGCCGGCTTTCGGTGATGCCGATCACGAAGGCCCACTTCGATACGCTCGTGGAGCTTTCGAAGACGGGAGCGCCCGCAACCGCGAAAAAGACCGCCGGTAAATCCCCCTCGAAAAAGAAACCGGCGAAAAAGTGAATCTCGCGCCTCTACCGACGAACGTCCGCGAACTTCCCGACTGGACGCCCGACTGGGGGCCGTTCGCGGTCCTTCCGCGCGAAGAGCGCCCGAAGGGACCGCGGGCGATCACCTCGCGCGAAGGAATCGGCGATCGTCTCCGCGCCGCCGCGTTCGCCGAGATCCAGGCCTATTACGCCTTCCTCTGGGCGGCCGAACGCTTCCTCGACGCTCCCGAAATGTTACGCGTGAATTGGCGCGGACTCGCCTATGCGGAAGAACGCCACCTCGGGTGGCTCCTCGCCCGGATGGACGAGCTCGGCGTGGACGTGCGCGAACGGGGCGTCTCGGATTGGCTCTGGACTTCGCTCCTCGGGTGCCGATCGGCCCGGGAATTCGCGGTCTACATCGCGAACTCGGAAGAGCGCGGGCGTCAGGCGGGTGTCCGATTCTGCGAGGCGATGATGCCCTTCGATCCGACGACCGCGAAGATCTTCGGGAAGATCGCCGAGGAAGAGATCGAACATATCCGGCTCGCGGCGAAATTCTTTCCGGACGAGTCGGCGACGGTGGTCGAGTCGTCCGCGGTTTAGAGTCGGCTTTTCATGGAATCAGTGACTGCCGCAGCGCTTCGCCGGCGCCGGCGAAGCGCTGCGTAAAACGTGTTCAATGATCCAAACGCGCTTCTTTCGCTTTCGGGGTTTTCATCGGAAGGACGGCATGGACGCGCAGCCGTCCGAGTTTCGCGCGCGGAGCCCTTTGATGGATCGGGCAGAAAAAACTCTTCCGATTCAATCTCCCGTCGTTTTCTCTTACGAGCTTACTTTTACAAAGGGGGCAATAATATTGCCGGTAGGCTTGCCAATGCCTGCGCAATTCAAACTTCTTCTTCCAGACGTAAAAATTCCGGCAATAATCATGAATCGCCGCGACGAGTTTCGGCCAATCCTTTCGCGGGACCTGGGAGAGCTTCGTGAGCGGATGGCAGCGAAGATTGAAGAGGACTTCATTCTTGACGATATTTCCGGAGCCCGCGAATACCGTTTGATCCAAGAAAAGATCGCATAAATAGGCGCTCTTCTTCTTTTCCATCTGTTTCAGGACGTGGGCCGGATCCCAAGTTCGGGAGAGCACGTCTACTTTGAAATCCCGGTTCGATAAATATTCGGCCGCGTCCATTTGAAAAGAGCAGGCATAAAAGTAGAGAACGCCGTTTTTGAATCGAAATTCGACGCGCGGATCCCGATTTTTTTTCGGGTCGTCGATTCGGTAGCTTCCGAACATCATGAAATGGGTTTTCGTCACGAGGGGACGTTCCGATTTCTTGGCCGAACGAAAAGTGAGAAAAAGCGCTTTTCCCCAGGTCTTAATGTTCGTAAGCGTACGAAGGCGAATTTCCGAGATCGGTTGTCTTGAATTGCCCGAGATCTCGAGAACTTTCTGTCCCAAAAAGGGTCGCAGCTCTTCCTTTAAAATGACGAGGGACGGGCCTTCCATCGGTAGAGACTCCCGAATGGATTTAGATCAAGAATTAGGCCATCCAATCTTGATCAAAGTTTCCACTCCACCGCTTACGTCGAATTTTTTCGCTTAAGTGCGAATTCCTTGCACGCGATTTCAGTGATGGTCATAACGAAATCGGCGGGTGCTTTATCGCTCTTCGAAATTCATCGCTTCGACGGCGCGAACGCACCGTTTTGGTTTCCGGCACCGCGCGGTCCGGCTCCGACGTCGATATGGACTTGCAGATCGAGCACCCACCGCATGACGTTCGAACCGGTGTCCGGACACGGTCGGTAAGTACAGGTAGGCACCAATTTCACCCGTTCGGTATCGAAGCCCGTCAGGTGCTTTAGCCCCTGTTCGCATTCTTCTTTCGGGGAAAGACCGGCGCCGGAATTTGCGCCCGTCGAAATCGCCGACGGCA
>JAYVXM010000641.1:0-2977 GCA_043785205.1 Bdellovibrionales bacterium | reverse complement strand
AACGAGCGCGAGGTGCTCCGTCCCGTCGACCCGGCTTCGAAACGCGTACATTTTAAATTCTCCGTACTGCGACGGAAATTTCGTCTGGGCGATCTCCTCGATCAGCGATTCGTTCTGCATCCGCGAAGCGATGATCTGCTGGATGGAAATGATCGAGAGTCCGTGCGCGAGCGCGAAACTGCGAAGGTCGGGAAGGCGCGCCATCGTACCGTCCTCGTTCATCACTTCGCAAATCACGGCGCCCGCCCGGAGGCCGGCGAGCTTCATCAGATCGATCGATCCTTCGGTGTGGCCCGCGCGGACGAGGACGCCGCCGGTTTGGGCGCGAAGCGGGAAGATATGCCCGGGTGAAACGAGGTCCGACGGCCCTGCCTTCGGATCCACCGCGACCTGGATCGTCCGCGCGCGATCTGCCGCCGAAATCCCCGTCGTCACCCCGTCCTTCGCTTCGATCGAGATCGTGAACGCGGTACCGCGGGGACTCCGGTTCGTCGCGGTCATCATCGGGAGCTGGAGCTCCGCGATCCGCCGCTCTTCGAGCGCGAGGCAGATGAGCCCGCGGGCGTGCTTCGCCATGAAATTCACCGCTTCCGGCGTGACGAATTCGGCCGCGAGGAGGAGGTCGCCCTCGTTTTCGCGGTCTTCGTCGTCGATGAGGATGACCATCTTGCCCTGGCGAAGGTCGTCTAGGGCGCGGGATAAGGTTTGCATAAACGCTCCACGTATTTCGCGAGGATATCGACCTCGACGTTCGCCGTATCGCCCACGCGAAGTTCGGAAAGATTAGTCTCGGTCCAAGTATGCGGGATCAGATGCACCGTGACCGTCGATTCGGGCGAATCCGCGACCGCGTTTAGCGTGAGACTCACCCCGTTCAGCGTGATCGACCCTTTTTCGACGCAATACCGGGCGAGCTCCGGCGTGAGCGCGAATCGCATCCGGTAGGTCTCGCCCTCCGGCGCCACTTCGAGGAGGCGCGCGAATCCGTCGACGTGACCCTGGACCCAGTGCCCGGAAAGTCGCGTGCTCGCAAGCATCGCCCGCTCGAGATTTACGCCCCGACCGACGGCGAGCGAGCCGAGGTTCGTTCGGCGAAGCGTTTCGGATCCGACGAAGAAGAGCGCCTCCCCCGTCGCGTCGAACTCGGTCGCGGTGAGGCAAACGCCGTTCACCGCGATGCTCTCGCCGATCTGGAGATCGGTGAATCCGGTTCGAATGCGCAGGCGCGCCCCTTCCGTTCCACTCGGTTCGAAGACACTGACTTCCGCCCGTCGGGCGACGATCCCCGTAAACATAGCGACTTCTTACCGCAAGCCGGGCGGATTGTCGTTGGTGAGAATCGCCGTCCGGTCGGCTTCCCCGGGGGGTCCCTGGCAAATCTCAACCTGCCGATGCCAGAGCCCGCGACTCAGGATTTCTTGGCTCAGCGCAGGACCGGCCTCGACGAGGACCTCGAGACACCCCTTCGCGGCGAGGACCCGGAAGGCGTCTTCGGGCCCATCGGAAAGGAAAGGGTCGAGCCCGCGGGCGCGGGCGCGTTCGAGCCACTCGGCGGGGACTCGCCGCCGACGATCGAGGATCGCAAGCGGGCGTCGCTTTCCGGCATGATCCTCGACATGACGCACGGTAAACGCCGGATCGTCGGCAAGAATCGTCCCGCTTCCCGTGACGATCGCATCAGCACGCCGACGAAGTTCGTGGGCAAGGCGTAGACTTTCGTCGGACGTGAACGTCTTCTGTCCGGGCTCGGGTATCATCGAACCGCTACGCGTGAGGGCGGTTTTCACGACGATCCACGGAAGTCCGGTCAAGACCCGGGTCCGAAACGGAAGAAGAAGTTCCGCGCACTCGGCGTCGAGGACGTTCTCGACGACTTCGATTCCTGCGTCCCGGAGCGCGTCGGCCCCGCCGGTCGCGACCGGGTTCGGATCCCGCGCGCCGAAGACCACTCGCCGCACTCTCGCGCGGATAAGCGCTTCCGTACACGGCGGAGTCCGCCCGCGGTGATTGCACGGTTCGAGCGTGACGACGACCGTGTCAGCGCGCGCGAGCGTCCCGTTCCGCTCGCAAAGCGCGAGCGCCTTCGCTTCCGCGTGCGCCTCGCCCGCACGCGCGTGCGCGGCGACCGCGAGAAGCGTGCCTTCGGCGTCCAGCACGACGGCCCCGACCGGCGGATTCGGGGCCGTCGCGCCGACGAATTTTCGCGCTTCGGCGAGGGCAAGGATCATGGCGTCCGCCGCGTTCACTCTATCCCCACGCCCATCATTGAACTCGCGCTCCCGGCCGCGAAAAGAATCAAGACGAGGAGAAATTTCATACCCTCCAATTAACGCGCTGCGGACCCCTTGTCTACCGTCCCCGGCGCCAAAAACACGACGCCCACTCTCGACGAATACCGACCTTCCGATCAAGTCATGCGGTTATCGGTCGAAAAGAAAGGGTGAAGCCCTGGGTCACCCTTTTTCGATTTGTACTCGTCTCCGCGGCAGCGGCGCTCCCCGGCGCGTTCGGTGGTCCGTCGCCAGCGACGGACGCGCCGACCGCGGGACGATCACTCTTCGACCAAATCCTCGCCCAAACGGGCGGCAAAGTTCCCTTTCCGATCTCGAAACTTTACGACTTGATCGAAGCGAACACGGACCGCGTGATCAACGTCATCACCGCGCCCCAGGGGCGCTCCCTCGCGCGATTCGACACGGACGCGAAAAACCCCCGTCTTCTTTTCGCGATCACCGGGCTCGCCGATCCGAATCTCACCGGCAATGACCGTCTCCTCGAAAACATCCGAGAAGGCGACCTCTTCGTCGGATATTCCCGGGCCACCGAAAGCCTCGAAGTCATCAGCTTCAATCCCGTTCTCGGTCGGGCGGAATACCAAATCGTCGCGAATTACGGCGAGAACGGTGAGCCCGTTTTGAAATACGCGTCCCGCCGGCTCTGCGTGAGTTGCCACCAGGAGGAAACGACGCTCTTCAAC
>JAYVXM010000640.1:0-2979 GCA_043785205.1 Bdellovibrionales bacterium | reverse complement strand
GAAGATTTCCGTCACCAGGCGTGGGAAGGGAGTTTCTTCGAATACCTCGACCTCGTGAAAGCGAATCCCGCGATCGTGCGGAACTCGTTTCAGCGCATGTACGACATGATCATGACGTACGGCTCCTCGAATTACATGGAGTACAAGAAGAACATCACGCGCTATCACTTTTTCGACGATCCGATCGACGGCGGAAAAGACGCCGTTTTCGGCCTCGATGTTCAGCTGATGAAACTCACGAACTTCTTTAAGTCCGCGGCTCTCGGTTACGGAACCGAAAAGCGCGTGCTTCTCCTGCACGGTCCGGTCGGCTCCGCGAAGTCCACGATCGCCCGTCTCCTGAAGAAAGGTATCGAGTCCTATTCCCGCGCTGACGCCGGCGCGATGTACACCTTCAAATGGGTCGATCCCGAAGGGAAGTTTTCCGACATCCTCGGCGGCTCCCGCGAAGTTCTGTCGCCGATGCACGAAGATCCGCTCAAGCTGATTCCCGAGGATATTCGCCCGAAAACGATCGAAGAGCTCAATCGCGGAAACAAATCCCCGTACCGAATCGCCATCTCGGGCGACGTCGACCCGGCTTCGCGCTTCATTTACCGCGAGTTCCTCAAGCGCTACAACGGCGACTGGATGAAGGTTCTGAACCACATCAAGGTCCAGCGCCTCGTTCTTTCCGAAAAAGACCGCATCGGGATCGGCACGTTCCAACCCAAGGACGAAAAGAACCAGGACTCGACCGAACTTACCGGGGACATCAATTATCGGAAGATCGCCGAGTACGGATCGGATTCCGATCCGCGCGCGTTCAACTTCGACGGCGAGTTCAACGTCGGGAACCGCGGCGTCGTCGAGTTCATCGAAGTGCTGAAGCTCGACGTCGCGTTCCTTTACGACCTCCTGACCGCTTCGCAAGAGCACAAGATCAAGCCGAAGAAGTTCGCCCAGACCGACATCGATCTCGTGATCATCGGTCATACGAACGAGCCGGAGTTCCGGAAACTCCAGAACAACGAGTTCATGGAAGCGCTGCGCGACCGGACGGTGAAGATCGACGTTCCGTACATCACGAAGCTGAAAGAGGAAGTGAAGATCTACCAAAAGGACTTCAATCCGAACAAGATCAAGGGCAAGTCGATCGCTCCGCATACGATCGAAGTCGCGGCGATGTGGGCCGTGCTTTCCCGACTCGAAATTCCGAAGAAGGCGAATGTCTCGATGCTTCAGAAGATGAAGCTCTACGACGGAAAGACGCTTTCGGGATGGACCGAGGACAACGTGAAGGAGCTCCGGAAGGACGCCATTCGCGAAGGCCTCGACGGGATCTCGCCGCGGTACGTTCAGGACAAGATCTCGAACGCGCTCGTGAACGACAAAAATGGCGAAGTGGGCTGCATCAATCCGTTCATGGTGCTGAACGAGCTCGACAGTGGACTGAAGCACCATGCGCTCATCGCTTCCGAAGAGAAGCGTAAGCACTACCGCGAACTCGTCGACATCGTGAAACAGGAGTACGAGGACATCATCAAGAACGAGGTCCAGCGCGCCATCTCGGCCGACGAGGACGCGATCTCGAAGCTCTGCGGAAACTACATCGATAACGTGAAGGCCTACACTCAGCGCGAGAAGGTCAAAAACAAATATACCGGCCAGGACGAGGAGCCGGATGAGCGGCTGATGCGCTCGATCGAGGAGAAGATCGAAATTCCGGAGTCCCGGAAGGACGATTTCCGCCGCGAGATCATGAACTATATCGGGGCGCTGGCGATCGAAGGGAAAACTTTCGATTACCGGATGAACGAACGCCTCCACAAGGCGCTCGAACTCAAGCTCTTCGAAGATCAGAAGGACACGATTAAGCTCACGTCGCTCGTTTCGAACGTCGTCGATCGCCAGACCCAGGAGAAGATCGATATCGTGAAGTCACGCTTGATCAAGAACTTCGGGTACGACGAAATCTCGGCGACGGACGTCCTGAATTACGTCGCGAGCATCTTCGCCCGCGGCGACGCCAAGAAGCGACAGTAACCGTTTGGAGACTTCGTGAGTTCATCCATTCGCCAGGATCATAACCGCTTCCGAAGCATCGTGAAGGGCATGATCAAGAAGGACCTGAAGAAATACATCACCCACGGCGAGATGATCGGCCGGAAGGGAAAAGATCTCGTTTCCATTCCGGTCCCGCAGATCGAGATTCCGCGTTTCCGGTACGGAGACAAGGAACAGGGCGGCGTCGGGCAGGGCGAAGGCGACCCTGGAGATTCGATCGGGCAGGGCGATCCCCAGGACGGCGACGAACCCGGTCAGGGTGAGGCGGGGAATCAGGAAGGGAAACACGAACTCGAGGTCGAAATGTCGCTCGCGGAGCTGGCCGAGATTCTCGGCGACCAGCTCCAGCTCCCGAAGATCGAACCGCGCGGTCACAAGACGTTAAAGTCGAAGGTCGACAAGTATACGTCGATCGCGTCTCAGGGCCCGAACAGCCTTCGGCACTTCAAGCGAACCTTTAAGGAAGCGCTGAAGCGTCAGATCGCGTCCGGACTTTATAATCCGGACAAGCCGATGATCATCCCGATCAAGAAGGACTTTCGGTACCGGTCTTGGAAAGCGGACGTGAAGCACGAGAACTCGGCGGTCATCATCTACATGATGGATGTTTCGGGCTCGATGGGCGACGAGCAGAAGGACATCGTCCGGACGGAAGCCTTCTGGATCGATACCTGGCTTCGATCCCAGTACAAAGGGATCGAAACGCGTTTCATCATCCACGACGCCACCGCGCGCGAGGTCGACGAAGATACGTTCTACCGGACCCGCGAGTCGGGGGGGACGCTCATTTCCTCCGCGTACAAGCTCTGCGAGAAGATCATCGAGACCGATTATCCGCCGTCCGACTGGAACATCTATCCGTTTCATTTTTCCGACGGCGACAACTGGTCGGGTGAGGACACGAAACTTTGCCTCGAGATGCTGACGACCTCG
>JAYVXM010000639.1:0-9728 GCA_043785205.1 Bdellovibrionales bacterium | reverse complement strand
ACTGCGTTTGGGGTCGGACCACGGTCTTGGAGGCCGAGAGTCCGGTTTCGACTCGTTTTTCGAGGTCGGCGGCGTCACTTATTGCTCGCTACTGGAATCCGACCGCGAAACGCCTCGACTCTACGGTGAACGAAGCGGCCTACGGCTTTGGGCCACATCGGCGCGGTTCAGTTCAGAGAAGTTAGACGAATCCGGGCGGCATTCTTTTCCCGTCGGTCTTCGCTCGCACCTCCGGGCGAAATCCTCACTAAACCCTCGCTTGTGAAAATCGAATCCTCTCCCCATAATTTCAGAGTCGGGAGGGGATTCGCGTGCTCAAAGTTCGGTTCGAAATTAGAGTTCGGTGGCTTTCGTTTGCGCTACTCGCGCTTCCTCTCGGCGCGGTCGCCCACGCGGAAAAATTCTGTTCATTCAATTTGAAACCGGTCCTTTCTCCTGAAGAGCGCCTCAAAAGCGCCGAACAATACGGCCGCGAGAAGACTGAACTCCTGGAGAGCCGACTTTACTGGAGTACTACCCTCGGCCGTAAAGTTTCCAAGGAGGAATCGGACCGCATCAAGTTGATCCGCTTCCTGAAAAATAGCGTTCGTACCGAAAGACCCGCGATCATTCTCGGGGAAATCACTCCGGCCGCGAACGAAACCGTCCTCGCTTATTTCTTGATCAAGGAAAAAGGGAAGCTGCTCGAGACGATTCGGGGAAAGCTGGCGCTTGATCCCGAAAGTCCGTCGCTTCTGGCGGAAACGGATAAATTGATCGGCGAAATGCGCGAACAAGGCGAAAAGTTCGCTCGCTCCTATGACCGGTATTCAGCCGCCTTTAGTTATTTGAAGGCCGTATCGACCGGAGCCGACGAATCGGTACGCGCGCCCGCGAACACCATTCTCGAATACCTCGAACCGAGAAAGATCATGACGACCTTCCGGAATATAGCCGGAGTCGAATCGGGAATATCGCCGACGGTCGTCGAATTGAAAGATATTTTCAAGAACTACCCGGAATTCGAACTTTATCGACTCCGGCGAATCCGGAACCAGGAGTTCTACGCCACGCTCTATGCGATTAGTCCCACCCAGGCCGTTTTTCGGAAGATTCGGGATCTCGCGAAAAAAATTCCCGGAGTGGACGGAAAGTCGCTCGATGACTTTTTCGATACCCTGCTCAGCAACGAGGCGAAGAATCTCCATGGGCCTGACATCGAGCGCATCGGCGCGAGCGTCGGCAATCCGGCCGACAAGCTCGAAATGCTTCGGTCGCTGAACGCGGCTACCGACGATCGCCTCCTGGTCACTTTCGCCCGGTACGTCGAAACGCGCTCGGTATGGGCCGAGATGATCGAAGAGGCGAAGAATACGGACAAGAAATTTTATCGACGAATGAAGGACGCTCAAGACACTGCGGAAAAGCTCGGCGATTTATCGGCCGTCGGACCTTCGGGCGGACTCACGCTCGCCCAGCGCGGTATCGACTTCGCGTTCCTGTCGGGGATCGGATATTACGTTTACGATTTGAAGGCGAAGAAGGCAGCGGCGGATCCCGCGGGCGCGGCCGATGACAAGAAGACCGTCGACGCTGAGAAGCCGAAGGCCGAATCGGTTGATCAATTCGTGCGGGGCGCGCAAAAAATCCTTAAGGATGTGAAACCTTAACCTTGAAGAGGTCGGCGCAGTACTGAACCGACAAACCGCCCGAAGGGCGCGCCGCGCCGCCGAGGGGATATCCGCGTTCCGCGATCCGGGCCTGGACGTCGTATTTCACGCCCTTCCGGGCGTAGAATTTCTCGATCGGCTCCCGGTATTTCTGAAGCGCCTCGTAGTAACCGACCATTTCTCGAGCTTGTTCCTGCCAGGCCTGGATTTTATCGAGGCCCTTGAGAGCGATGTTATTTTCCTGAAAATAGCGTTCGTTATCGAGCATGGCCGCGAGCCCGAATGACGGCCGGGTTTTCGCGACGAACGCGTCGATCGTCAGCTGGTAGAGGTCTTCGATTTTCGCCTCGGCGATTCCGCGGTCCTGCCAGCCGTGGACGATCACCCTTAACTGGATGTCGATTCGGGCGATCTCGGGATCGGTGAGGCCCTTGAATACGAGGACGTCTTGCTTTTGGGTAAGCAGCCGCGAAAATTCGGTGACTTCGGCCGCGCTCGCGCCGGCCTCGATCAGTTCGGGCCGCGAAACGGTGGCGATCCGAACGACGATGTTATTCGCGTTCGCCTCGTAGGCGGAAATTCGTTCCGCCAGCGAGGTCCACTGGGAGTAGAGTAGGTCGAATCCGGTATTTCGCGCCCGGATGTATTCGGCCGGCATCCAGCCGCGCCAGCGGTAGTCGGCCTTCATGAATTCGGTGTAGAAATCGGCGTGATCTTTCGCGAAGTCCTCGACGGAGATGGCGGGGTGTTTGAAGCGTTCCGCTTCGCCCGTGAGTTCCTTACCCGCCTTCGCCTGCGAGACCGCGTTTTTACGCCGCCGATTTTCGCCGTTCACCCACTGGGCCCACCCGATGCACCGGGGGGCGAGGTAGGTATTCGAAAGCTGTTCGATTCGTTCGCGAACCGGACGGACGAGCGGCTCGAGGGCGGCGTTCGTAATTTGAGTGAGCGTGCCGAAGAGGAAGGTATCGTCGAGCTTCTTCACGATGAAGACTCCGGCCGCGAGGCCGGCGGCGCCGAGAAGCGTGCTTCCCTTCGTCAGCCAGTGACCGATCGAGCTATGCTGGGAGGCCTCGACTTTGTCGACGAAATCCTGATCTCCTTTCGTGGGCCGGCCGGGTTTACGGCGTTCGCCCGAAGCGCGGTCGATCTCGTTCGCGTGATCGTTCGCGTACCGAAGATAGAGAATATTCGCGACTGCCGGAACCGAGACGGAGCCGAGGCGATGAAGGTCTTCGTCGTTCAGCGCGGCCTTCTTCCACCAGGTTTCGAACGCCGGCGACGGTTCGAAGACGCCGATCGCCTCGGCTTCGTGGCGCACGAAATCCAAATCGGACCGGAGCTTTAGCTTCGCCGCCGCCGAGTCGCCGCCGGGCTGGAAGTAATCGGCGACGTTTTTCGCGCGGAGAACGCGGAGTTCCGCCAGGGTCGTCGCGGGAACGCGAGTGCCCGGATCGGCTCGCGCTACGCTCATGACCTGAGCGAACACCAAAAGGGTGCCGAGGAGCCTTTCGAGGTGAACCGAACGAATTCCCATCCTTGCTTGTCGGTTGGAATCGGGCGCGGTTTAACGCGTCAATAACCGGACGCTACGGGTGCGTACCCGCGGTTTGGGCTTCGTGGATGTGCTTGCCGGCGTCGATTTTCCGCTTCGCCACGGACCAACCCTGGGCGCGGAGCCAGTTCAGACTCGCGGCGATCGCGGCATCCTGATTCGCAAGATTTTTTCCGACGGCGAAGAGCGCGTCACCGTCCGTCGTGAAGAGAGAAACCTCGTCGCCGAAATCCTTCGCCGAACCGTAAATCTGGGAAAGCGGACAGCCGCCGGCGCGCGACGCCGCGATCATGCGGGGCGATTTCAGCGCGATGAACGGCGCGTAGGCCGTCGCGAAAGATCCGACGGTCTTTTCGCAGGGAGGATTCATCAGCAGCGTCGCTTTGATTTTTTCCCCGCTGCCGCCGGAGTCCGGCTGCATGGCGACCTTCGCGCCGAGTCCGACCGCCACGAGGGCGACTTTGGCGGTGTCGACCTCGTACTGCTTCATCATCCGCGATCCGACGATCTGGGTCACGACGACCCCGAGTTCCTCCGCCTCGCGCTTGAGGTCCGCGCTCGCGGCCCCCTTTTTCTTCTTGAACGACCAGTCGAGGCGGTAGGTGACGAATCCGTCCGCGATCGCGCCCGCGACGAGTTTCTCGTAGAGACGGTTCTGGAGGTCGGATTCCGCGCCGGCGGCGAGGATCAAAAGCGGGTGGGGGCCTTCGCCTTCGGGATGGTCGATCAGGCCCTCGACAAGCCGGTCGGTGAGCTCGATCCGGGTTCGGTCGGAGTGCGCGAAAGCCGCGAGCGAGGTGAGGAATACGACGACGGAGAGGACGGGCGAAATTTTCTGAAACATCGGCCTATCTCAGGGGATTCGCAGCCCGATCGCAAGCGGATTGTAGCCGGAGGCGCGGGTGACGCTCCCCGTCTGGACACCCGGGTGTCGTTTGCTACGCTTTTGGGAGTCGTCCCCGTCCCTCCCCCCGAAAGGTCGAATCCATGCGCGCGTCCCTTCGAATCGTTCCCCTCCTGGTTTCCATCGGATTTTCGGTTTCGGCCTTCGCGACGGATCCGTTCCACCGGCAGTATTCCGATATTCAAACCGACCTGCGTGAACTGGCGAATCGCTTTCCCCAGTCGGTCGAACTCTTTTCCATCGGGACGAACGATACCGGCCAGAGCCTCGACGGGATTCGCGTCGGTCACGGCCCCGTCCATACCCTCGTCGTCGGTACCCATCATGGAAACGAATACGGCGCGACCGAAGTCGCGCTCGCGTTCGCCCACTCCGTCGCCGAAGCGCCGATCAGCGGCCAAACCGTGTTCGTCATCCCGGTCCTGAACGTGACCGGATATAACCAGCGGCAACGCGCGGAACTCGGCCACGATCCGAATCGCGATTACCCGGGCCCCTGCGGAACCGACGGCCCCTGGCATCTCCGTTCGACGAAGGCGCTGGCGGATTTCATCGATCGCGAGAACATCGTGAGCTCGGCGACCCTCCACACGTTTTCTCCGTACGTCCTCTACCCGTGGGGCTTCAGCACCCACGACACGAAGACGGAATACAACGACCAGTACATTGAACTCGCGAAATCGGCGGCGATCGAGAGCGGATATCCGGTGGGAAACTCGACGGAGGCGCTCTATCCCGCCGACGGTTGTTACGAAGACTACGCGATGTGGAAACACGGTATTTGGTCGCTTCTTTTCGAGATGGGTACTTCCCATTCGCCCGATCAGGGCGCGATCGACGAGCTCATTCGGGGGAACGTCCCCGGCTTGCGTAGGTTCCTCGGTCAGGCCCCGACCGTGCGCGCGGAAAAACACGCCTTCACGGGCAAGTGCGACACCTCGAAACGCGGTCCTCGCCGGATGGACGAGTAACTTTTCCGGCTTAAGCGCGGTCGTCGTCGGAATGTCCCGGGAAGATCGGCGTGTCGATCATTTCCGGCGCCTCGTCGTGAAAATGCGCTTCCGGTAAATCGCCCTTCAGCGAACGCGCTTCGAGATCCACGCCGTCCACGACCAGTTGCTGGAAAGTGTTCGTCACGATCTTCCGGGTCGTGCGCAGGATTTCGAACTTTCCGAAGCGTAGCGCGACGGAGAGGATCGAATTCGCCTTGAGTTTCGCCTTCAACCCGGCCGTCGGGATCTGGAGTCCTTGACCAAGGAAGGCGCCGTCGAGCTTCCAGTCGACGAGGAGCGCCTGGTCGGCGCTGATCAAGGCGGCGTCGCGCCCCGAAATCTTCACTCCGACGGCGTCGCCGTTCAGATCGCCGATCGACGCCGTTATGGCGATCCCTTGTGGGTGCGGAAGCACTGGGGCGATCGTGAGCGGAGCGGCCTTCGGAAAGAGCCCCTTCGAGAGCGCGCCGAGTTCGTCGGGGGTACGGGTTTCCATGAAATCCGTGAGACCTTTGTAGGTCACGCAGCGAACTTCGGGAAGGACGCAGACTTTTTGAGCGAAAGCCTTCATCGCGGTCCAGTAAACGCCTCCGTTCCATTTCGCGAAATGGTGGCCGATGTGGACTGGCGCGCGGCTGCCGTTATAGTTGTTCAGGAAGTAGTTATAGTACGTCTGAAGCATTTCCTGGCCGTAGACGTCGCGGAGTTCGACGTTCGGATCGTCGATCGCGTTACTTTGCGAAACGTAGAAATTATAGTCCATCGAGATGGTTTTTTTCGCGGTACCGGCGATATTCACGATCGCGAGCGGGTAGTTCCAGATGCCCTTTTCCTTTTGGGGCCAGTAGTCCATCTGGGCCATTTTGCTCGTATCGTAATGAAATCCCTCTTCGGCAAGGACGTCGTAAAGCGGTGGACCTTCGCCGAGGAGCGGAGCGCGAAATCCCTTCACTTCGTCCATCCCGAAGCCGAGCGAGAAATCCTTCGGCGGCGTGATTTGATTGTTCGTGAAGGCGTCGAAGATCAACTTCGGAAATTGGGAAAATTCGAATTTCCACTGATCGTAAGTATAATTCGACCCGTCGAAATGACCGTTCGCATGGGAGCCGATTTCGTGGCCTTCGGCGAAAGCGCGGCGGAGGTTACCCATTCGCGTGATCAGGTTCGCGGGATTCGTTCCGCCCCAGCCGATGTTCGATTTTCCCACGCCATGGACGGGCTCGGTGTAAAGCGCCTTATTCTGATCGAGCAGGAAGTAAACGCCGCTAGCGAAGTACGTAAAGGGAACTTGGTTTTCCTTCGCAAAAGTCAGGGACTCGTCCCAAAACGCATTATTGAGGCTTCCGTCGAACGCGAGCAAAACGAATTGGGGCGGCCGTTCAGTCGGCGCCGGATTCAATCCGAAAAATGCTCTCCAGTCGGCGTTCGCGGAATCGGTTAGCCCGATCAGCGAAAAAAGAATCAAGAATCCCGCACTCAACCGCCGTCGCCACGCACTCGTCATTTTAGACTTTCCCCCCGAAACCCTGAACGCCGGTTTAAACGATTAACGCTCGGGATTAAACCCCCATCGCGGGGGAATTTCATTTTTAAATAATACTGGATTAACTATTTGAAATAATTAGATAAAAATGATGGTTCGGGTTGAAACGCGTAATTGACGCATAGAGTCATTTCCGGTAAAACTCTTCGGTCATGTTCCGGAACCCCTTGCCCTCGCTCATCGTTCTCGCCCTTTTTCTCGGGACGACCCCCTTCGGGTTCGGAAAGGCGCACGCTTCCGTGATGCTCCAGTCTCCGTTCGCCGCGCTGAAGCGATCGACCACGGTTCGCGATCGGTACACGATCCATGGGAACACCGGCGCCTCCGGAATCACCCGGATGTCCGGTCTCGAAACCTTCCTCGCGGGAAAGCTGAACGAGGCTTGCCTGAAATCGCACATCACGAGCTTAACGTTCGAAGCATTGCCGAAATACGCTTCCGATACGAATTTTTGCGAGATTCCGGTGGCGAGCGTGCCGAAAGACGCGCTCGCGCTGATCGAAAAAGTCGGTGAATTGAACGGAAAAGTCGCCGCATTGCTCGGTCAAGACGCGGTCGCAACCTTCGCGATGGACGTCGAGATCACGGTCACCGCCGACGCGAAGGGGTCCCTCATGTCGGAGGCCCAGGGCGGGCGCGTCTATCTCAGCACGCTTCCCGACTGGACCTTCCAGGACTTTTCTTCGGAAATTTACGCGCACGAAATCATCCATACTTTGACCTTTAATCGCGGCCCGACCTCGGAAGCCCTGCTCGGTCTTCAGGATCACCCGTTCCTCATCGAAGCGCTTCCGGACCTGGTTTCGGCGACGATCCACGATTCCCCGCGGATGGAGCTCGGTGAAAAGACTTTGCCCGAGTGCATCCGGATCATCCGGAACGGAACGCCGACCCGATCGCTGGACGAGCCGTTTTCAAGTTTCTATACCCTTTCGAGCGCCGATCAGATCGTGAAGTGCTGCGCGACGCTCGATCTGAATCAGGTGCCGGATTTCGCGAAGGCACTCTGCAATCAATTCACTTGGACGCGCGCCGATCGACTCGCTTCGGTCCAGAATTTCGTGAAGGCGAACGGAATCTCCGCAGTTCCGTACGATGACGCCCATCTGACGACGGCGTTCGAGGCGGAGGACTGCCGCATCACCACGAACACGGGCCTTACGTACTTGGATAACTGCGACACCCATCAGTTCGCGGTTCCGCTGGTTTCCTTCTTTTTCCGGCTGAAGGAGCTCACCGGAAAGTCTTGGGTGACCGCGTTCTTCGGAAAAATCCGGGAGGGCTCGCTCGCCGCGGCCGTGTACGAGTGCGGTTACACTTCCCTGGCGGTGACCCCGAATATCGGCGGCGCGAAGGCTTACGTGGCGCTCCGGCCGCTCCTGGGCGCGTTCATGGCTCTCCGTGAATCGCTCTCCGCCGGCGATCAGGCGGCGTTCGATCGGGCCTGGAAAGAGCACGATTTCGGAAAGATGATGGATCTCGATCGAATCTACCGCGGGGAAACGCTCTCCGGCGTCGCCCAGCTCGCGGTGAAGGCGAAAAACACCCTCTACCGGGACCTGAAGGGCTGCGATAATCCTTACCAATTCGACCCGGCGGTCTGTTCGGTCGCCTGCGAGAAAAAGCTGTAAAATAAGGACCTTTCGCCTCGCTGCCGTCGGGCTCTGGACTGCTCGCCGAGTCTGGTCGTTTTTCCACTTTCAGCGCCCGGTCAGAACTGATAACCGAGTCCCCTATGAGAACTTGGGGCGCTTCGGATTCGTTGAAGACGTACAACATCGAAAACTGGGGAGATCAGTATTTCTCCATCAATCCGAGCGGAAACATGACCGTCCATCCTCGTCGCGGCGAAGGCCCCGGGATCGACCTCATGAGCGTCATCGAAGAAGTGAAGGAGCAAGGGGTCGGGTTGCCGACCCTCATCCGTTTCCAGGATATCATCCGCCACCGCGTGATCACGCTGAACGACGCCTTCCGGAAATCCATCGCCGAATTCGGATACAAGGGGCGCTACAAGGGCGTCTATCCGATCAAGGTGAATCAGATGCGCGAAGTCGTCGAAGAGATCGTCGACGCCGGCCGTCCCTACGACTACGGTCTCGAAGCCGGCTCGAAGGCCGAACTCACGATCGTGTCGGCCGCCACGCTCTCGCCCGAGTCGCTCATCATCTGTAACGGTTACAAAGACTACGGCTACATCAAGATGGCGCTCATGGGGCGCAAACTCGGCAAGAACGTGATCATCGTCGTCGAGAAGCTGACCGAGCTCTACCAGATTCTCCAGCTCGCTAAGGAAATGAGCGTGGAGCCGATGATCGGCATCCGCGTGAAGCTCTATTCGAAAGGTTCCGGAAAGTGGGAGTCCTCCGGCGGCGAAAGCGCGAAATTCGGCCTCACGACGCCGGAGCTCCTCCATGCCGTGGAGATCCTCCGCGCGCAGGGAATGGAAAGCTGCTTTAAGCTACTCCACTTCCATATCGGATCCCAAATTACGAACATTCGGACGGTGAAGGACGCGACCAAGGAAGCGACCCGGATCTACGCGAAGTTAATGAAGATGGGGCTCAAGCTCGACTACCTCGACGTTGGCGGCGGTCTCGGCGTCGATTACGACGGCTCCCGCACGAGCTTCGAGTCTTCGATCAATTACTCGCTCGCGGAATACGTTTCCGACGTCGTCTACTCGATCCAGGAAGTCTGTCAGGCCGAGGAAGTTCCCGAGCCGAACATCGTTTCGGAGTCGGGCCGAGCGATCGTCGCGCACCACTCGGTTCTCGTCGTGAACGTCTTCGGAAACATCGAAGTCGGCGCGACGCCGATCGCGATGACGGAATCTCCGGAAGAAGACGACGTCGTGAAGGAAATGCGTTTCCTCATGCAAAACCTTTCGGCAAAGAACGTCCTTGAGCATTTCCACGACGCCGTTTCGCGTAAGGAAGAAGCGCTTTCGATGTTCAAGCTCGGTTTCCTTTCCCTCGAGGACAAAGCGAAGGTCGAGCATCTTTTCTGGCAGATCTGCAAGGTGATCTACAAGAACTCGGCCGGACTGAAGTACGTTCCCGACGAAATCGAAGCCCTCAACAAG
>JAYVXM010000638.1:0-2993 GCA_043785205.1 Bdellovibrionales bacterium | reverse complement strand
GCGAGCGAAATGAACGCGAAATTCGGGCGCTTCGTCTTGAACTCGGCGGCGAGCACGAGGTCGACGTATTTCTTTTGGGGCCCGTAACTGTATTCGCGCGAAAGCTTCAGGTTCGCGTCTTCGTACTTCCAAATCGCCCCGCCCGGCGTCGCGGTCATCGTGCCCTGGACGTTGTTCGCATACGCAAACTCTGGAGAATCGAACGCGAGCTCGCCCTCCCCCTCGGGAAGGCCCATCGCGCCCGAAAGGGCGACCGGCGGCGCGTCCGTCCGAAGTTCCGTTCGGTATTGGGTCAGATCCCAACTCGTGAAAAATTTCCCGGCGTCGCCGATCATCGCCGGGCCCGTGCCGGTCATGATCGGAGTCGACTTCACGTCGATCGGTTTCGTCGCGATCGGCTTCGCGGCCGCGGCGTTATTTCCATCGAGCGAGGCGGCGGCGCCTCCCGGCGCTCCGAGCGAAACGGCTTCGTTACCGGCGACGTTCGCGCCCTGGCCCGGCTTCGGTAACCGCGGCTCGATGTAAAATTTCTGCCAACCGATGAAGAAGAGGAGCGAAAGTCCGATGGCCAGCAGTGTTTTACGATCCATATTTTCTTTCCGGTACCGGGTCGAAGCCGGCCTTACTCCAGGGGTGGCACCGGCAAATTCTCCGGAGCCCTAACCCGCCGCCCTTCACGAGGCCGTGCGTTTCGATCGCGTCCCCGAGGTACTCGCTACAGCTCGGCACGAATCGGCACCCGTAAGCGGGACCGAAAACGGCGTGAAGGATGGGCGATAAGATCTTTCTATACAGACTAACGAGCCCGTTTGAAACGAGCCATTTCGCGCTCATTCGTGAACTCCTCGAGGACGGCTTTTCGGAGACGCCGCGCATATTCGAAGTCGAGCTTACGTCCGCCGGAGATCACGACGTTGTAGTCGTAGCTTCCGAGGCGATCCTTGAGGTGGCGGAAACTCTCCCGGAGCGCCCGCTTCACCCGGTTCCGCTCGACCGAATTGCATTTCGTTTTGATCGTGACGCCGAGGCGGAAGTGGCCGAGCGTGTTCGTGATTCGGAAGATCGCGCAGTCTTTCATGCGCAAGACCTCGCTCCCTTGGAAGAACCGTTGGTACTCCCAAGTGTCGTGCAGTCGGTATTCGGGTCCGAACTCGAAGTTACTTTCCAGCAACTTTAGTGGCGAGACGCTTCCGGCCGCGGGTGCGGCGGCGAGCAAGAACCTTTTTTCCGTTCGTCGTCTTCATGCGCGCGCGAAAACCATGGCGGCGACGGCGCTTGGTGCGTGACGGCTGGAGTGTACGTTTCATAACTTAAAACCTCTAAAATTTCGAAAACGAAGAGTTTGGGTTTACTCAAAAGGGCACCGTGTCGTCAAGAAGAGTTGGCGGAATCGGGTCTCGGCTGGTTGTCAGCCCGAAAAGCCCATGCTATCCCCCCTAACTCCTAGGTAAACGCACTCCCCGCAGCCCCAGCAGTAAAAACCCCTATGCGAACCCTCCTTCAGCAAGATGTCTCTCAGTGGCCCGAGGTCTGGCGCGCCGTCTATCGGCACCTGGAAACCGAGGGAAACATAACCCCCCAGCAGCTCCAGCTCTGGATCGCCCCCCTTCGGCTCGTCGGCATCGCCGAGCTCCCGGGCGGGGACGGCGCTTCCGCCCAAATGGGGGTTCAAATGGCCGCCCAAACCGACTTCGCGAGCCATTGGATCGCGACCCATTTCCAAGCCCAGCTCGAACAGGGTTTTACCCAGATCCTCGGCCAGCCCGCGACCCTCTCGGTCGTGGTCGCTCCGACCGACGGTTCCGCGATGGCCTCCGAAGCCCATGCCGAGAGCTACCGGCCCACGCCGGCTACCGGAGGTCCGGCCGGTTCGGTCGCCGGAAAAAGCGCGCCCGCCGCTTCGTTTCCGCCTTCGGATGGCATGACGAGCGCCGGATTGCCTCCCCTCCCGGACTCCGGCGTCCTCTGGGGCGCGATGAGCCGCTCCCCGCTGAGCCAGTCGACCCAATTCGATCCGCGCTACACGTTCGACACTTTCGTCGTCGGCGCGTCGAACCAGTTCGCCCACGCCTCGGCGTTCGCCGTCGCCGAAAATCCGGCGCGCCAATATAATCCGCTCTTCCTTTATTCCCAGCCGGGCCTCGGAAAAACCCACCTTCTTCACGCGATCGCGAACGGCGTTCTCTCCCGGAATCCCGGCGCGCGCGTGCTCTATATTTCCGCCGAGCGTTTCGTGAACGAGATGATCGAGTCGATCCAACACCATAAAACGACCGAATTTCGCCGAAAATACCGCGATTCGTACGACGTGATCCTTTTCGACGACATCCAGTTCATCGCCGGAAAAGAGCGGACCGAGGAGGAATTCTTCCATACGTTCAACGCCCTTCACTCCTCGAAGCGCCAGATCGTGCTCACGAGCGATCGGCCGCCTAAGGAGATCGAGGGGCTCGAAGAGCGCCTCCGAACCCGATTCGAGTGGGGCCTTATCGCCGACATCACGCCGCCGGAAATCGAAACCCGGATCGCGATCCTGAAGGCGAAGGCTGAGCGCGACGACATCTATCTGCCCGACGAGGTCGCGACGTTCCTCGCGACCTACATCAAGTCGAACGTCCGGGAGCTCGAGGGCGTCTTGATCAAACTGCAAGCCCACGCGTCCCTCTCGGGCGCGGAGCTTTCGCTCGAGCTCGCGAAGCAACAGCTCAAGCTCGTGGTGCCGGACCAAGGGTCGAACTACACGATCGAGTCGATCCAGACCGCCGTCGCGAAGCACTTCCGACTGAAAGCCGCGGACTTCAAGTCGAACTCGAAACAACGTTCGGTCGCCCGTCCCCGCCAGATCGCGATGTACCTGATTCGGAAGTATACGAGCCTCGGTTTCAAGGAAATCGGCCACTACTTCGGGAATCGAGACCACACGACGATCATGCACGCCTGCCGCGAAATCGAAAAAAAGATCGATTCCGAGCAAGACGTCAAAGACGCCGTCG
>JAYVXM010000637.1:0-3000 GCA_043785205.1 Bdellovibrionales bacterium | reverse complement strand
TCGGCCTTCTCCTGAGTCCGACGCTCGCGAGCGCGGCCATGAGCCTCAGCTCCGTTACCGTGATCGCCAACGCCTTGCGCCTTCGGCGAACCCGCCTTTAGTCTTGCGGCGCGCGACATTTTGCCCGGCATAGGCGATGCAGCTTCCTGGGTAAGGGAGACGCGAATCAATGCCTACCCAACTCGGCCGACGCGCCGGAAACCGCAAAGTGCCTCCGGCGCCTAACGTCGAGGCGACTAAAAACTTCACGACCCACCAGAGTGAACTGCCCGAAGAAGGGCGGCGAAATCAGCCTCGAAATCCGAGCCCGAAAAAGGTCAAGGATCGCCACGCGGCGGAGCATGTCGAGGAAAACGCACGCCGTCGCGAATGGGGAGCGCTTGAACCGTTTTCCCCCCTTCCGGACGACGACGAGGCCGCGAACGCGGGGGAATCGCGAAAATAGGAGGAAAGGATCGCCGTGGAAATATCCGGGACGGACTTGGAACTCTGCATCGATGAATGCCGAAATTGCGCGCTCGTTTGCACTGAAACGATCTACGACTGCCTTTCCCTAGGCGAGGAATTCACGGGATCCGAACTCATCGGTTTGCTCGGAAACTGCGCTTCACTCTGCGATACGGCTGCCCATTTCATGATGAGTGGCTCGGAGCTTCATCGCCTCGTCTGCGGCACCTGCGCCGAGGTTTGCGAACGTTGCGCGGAAATCTGCGCCACGGTCGGGGAAGAGCTCGAGAGCTGCGTTGTCGCCTGCCGAAACTGCGCGGACTCGTGCCGAGAAATGGCGACGCTTCACAGCCGCGCCTCGGCCGGCATTTCCGCGACCTCCCCGAACGATCCCTACTCGTTCGCCTAACGAAAGCCCTGGCGCGCGGCTTGCTCTCCTTTCCTTAACCGCAGTTTATCCGCACCAAAATGGGAGATTCCATGAATACGAAACTCGTCCTGACCGCACTGATCGCCTCGCTCTCGTTCGCCGCGCTTATGCCCGCCTGTAGCTCTTCCCGGAAATCGGCGGATACGTCCACGCCGGCGACCGCCCCCGCCGCGCCGGCCGCGGTCGCTCAGAACGACTCGCTCGACCTCGGCGCCTCCTCGGCCGGCCGCGCGCACTGATCGCTCGCGGGAATTAAAACCAGCCGACGACCCGGGCGCCCCCCGCCTGGGTCGTCGCTTTTTCCATCGCGGCGGCGAAATCGGCTTCGCATCGCATGGCGAGCACGGAATTGAGCGCTTCGAGCGTCGCCTCGAGCGCGTCCGCGAAATAGATGAGCTTGGAGCTCGTGACCGTGGTGAGATTCGGTTGGAGCTCGAGCACCTTGCCGAGAAAGAGTTTCGTCGAGGCGCAGGAGAGAAATCCGACGAGACGGGGCTTTCGCGGCTCGTTCCGGGCGGTCCGCATCGAACGGAGAACGGATTGAAATCCCGGCGTGTGCCCACGGTACCACCCGTAATCGACCTCGTCCCCGGCGCGAAGGCGCGGCGGTGAAAAATCGGGGCCCCCGCCGGCCCGCGAATGCCCGTTGTAGAGCACGACGTCCGCGCCGCCGAAGCCGCCGAGGTAAAGCTCCCGCGCGTACCGGGTTCGCCAGGCCTGGAACGGGTTCTTCCGATTTTCCTCGTCGTCGGGTCCGACCGACGAATGGGCCACCCGAAGGCGGATCTCGCGGGGTCCGCCGTCGGGGCCCGCCATCTTTTTCGTGAACAGATCGACGCCGTGGCCGTCGCGCTTGAATCCGCAGGCCCCTTTCTCCTTCCCGCACTTTCCCGTGATTCGTTCGAGAAACAGCATCCGTTCGTAACGATCGGCCACGAACCGGGCCGGACGGGCGTCTTTGTACCCGAAGACGACACGTACTTCGAGCGTCGGCGCCGCGTACACGCGCGTGTAGGACGCCCGGCAGGCCTCGTTCGCGAACGGAACGGCCGGGTGGACCGCGGGAAGGGGCACGGAGAGGCACCCGCTTCCGAACGAGGCGACGCCGAGGAAGAAACCGAAGCGCGCTCTCCACCGCCTCATTTCTTCACCGCCGCTTCTAGGCGCAGGCAGGTCCGCCGCGCATCCGCGAACGGATCGTTCCGACATTTTTCCACCGCCTTCCGGATCGCGTCGCGCACGACTTCCCGGCGACCGGGAATTTCAGTCAGCAGCGAAAGCGCTTGCAAGCGAAGCACGTCGCCCGGGTCCCCGACGCGGGCCACGACCCGGTCAAGATCCTCCCAGCGCGAATGGTGCAGGATGGAGTTCCGCAGATAGCCGAGAGCCGACTGACGGACTTCGGGAACCTCGTCGTCGAGAAGCCGGTCGAGGTCCTCTCCGGGAATCTCCTCGGCGGTCCGCGCGAGGGCGTCGATGACCGCCATTTTCGCGGCCGGCGGCAGTCCGCGTTCCCGGACCCGTTCGCGATAAAGCGCGATGATCCGCGGACGATCGTCGCCGGTCGCGAGCGCGCTGAGGGAATGGTAGGCGTAGCCGGTTCGATCGCGGGCGGTATACGCCATCAATTCCGGAATCATCTCTCGGAGGTCGAGCGCGACCACGACGTCGAATGCGAGGAACTGGTCTCGCGTACCGAACGCGGCCCGGAGCGAGTCCGCGAGCGCCGGCGTCGCCCGGAGGGCCGCGACTTCCGCGCTCCGGACTCGTCCGGACTCCCCGGTCAGGCGCCTCGCCCGCGCCGTCCACGCCGGAGATTCCGGAGCGGCGTGCGCGGATAGCGCGAGGAGGAGAAGGACGAGGGGCAGCCGACGCGACATTGCGATCGAGAATGCCACCGAGTACCGCCGCTGTCGACTCGCCCCTTCTCGTAATTAAGCGAGCGGCCGCACCGTGTAGGTCTTCCCGACGATCTTGAAATCGGCGCCGATCCGAAGGAGGGAAAGGTGGTCGGTGAATTCGAATTTCGGGAAGGTGAGGAGAACGGTCGCGTTCGCCGACGTCGCCGACTCCTCCGACGTGAGGATCCGATAGGAACCCGAACGAATGTCTCCCGTGGCCCG
>JAYVXM010000636.1:0-3002 GCA_043785205.1 Bdellovibrionales bacterium | reverse complement strand
TTTCCCGTGCCCGAGACCGAACTCGTTCATTTTCTCCAGCAGCAGCTTGGCATCCGAGATCACCGTGGGCAGCAGGATGAGGATGTCCGGCTTCGATGAAGGCGTCCCATCGGCCGTTTTCGCAGAGGAAGCGTCGCGGCTTGAACGTCGGATCGATTTCGAGGCGGTTCAGAAAGTAGTTCTGCCACGTCATCCAGACGCTCCGGACTTCCGGCCGGGCCGATAGGGGCCCGCGGAAGACGACCTCGTCCGGCCGAAAAATCTCGGTCACGACGACCGCGTCGACCTCGTGTCCGTGGCGGACGGCGAGGTCCGCTCGGGAATAGAAATCGTTCGTGCGGGTGAATTCCCAATCGGGATGCCGGTTCGAAAGCGCGATCGTCACGTCGGGATAGGTCGGATCCCAAACGCGAAAGACCTTCGGATTTCCGCGTTTCGCGCTTTCCTCGACGAGGAACTGGTCGATGCAGTCGATCCACGCGTCGTAGACTCTCCAATGCCACGTCCGCGTCGATTCGAGCCGGACGGTCTGGGTGATCTGTCCGTAGAGAAAGACGGCGCCGATGAGCGCCGGAAAGGCGAGGGCGAGATTCCGCGCGCGGGCGCTCGCCCGCATTTCGAAGAGGATCAGAAGCGTCCACGCCCAGAACGCGAGGTGAAAGTAATGGGTGAACCAGACTTCGGCTTTGGTGTGCCAGAGGTAGCCGCCGGAAACGAGCCAAGCGGCGCCGCCGAGCAAGGCGAGTCCCTCCCGGGAGGCGACGCGCCGCCGGCCGTCGGGCTTCTTCCCCTGAAGAAGTAAGATCATCCCGAGGACGAAGATCGGAAGGACCACGGCGCAGACGACGACGGCGGCGGAATATTCGAATGCCCAGGGTTCCGGCGCGCCCATGTCTTCGAGGAGCGCCTTCGTGAATTCGTTCCAGGACGAGAGCCACGGGTTCTGGTACCCGCCGAGCCGGCTGAACTGGAGTTCCATCTGTGCGGCGAAGAGGGCCGGCTTCAGGGCGATCGTCGCGAGCCACGGAAGGAGTCCGACCGCGGTGAGCGCTCCGATCTTCAGGATTTTTCGCCATTCGATCGCGTAGAGCACGAGGACGAGCGGGACGAGATGGATCGCGTTGAAGTGGAGCATCGCGCCCGCGAAGAGAAAGAGCGAAACGGGGTGGAAATATTTCCGCTCCCGGAGAAAGTCGGGCCACCCGAATCGATAACCGAAGAGGATGAACATGCCCATCGCCGCGATCGCCGACTCCGGGCGAATGAGGACAGATGACCAGCGGAGAATCGGATCGAAGGAGAGCACCGCGGCGGCGGCGACGAGAAACCAGGCGGTGGCGCCCGCGCGTCGGAAGGAACGGAGGGCGAAGAGAATCCCGAGGAGCCAGCCCCCGAGCGGCAAGATCTTCAACGCGTGATTTCCCGAAATTCCGACGAGACGAAGAAGTCCGATCAGGACCGGAAAGAGCGGCATCGTGTTGAAGTTCCACTCGCGATAGCTCGGCTCGAACGGCGCCTGCGGAATCATCACCCAACGTGGCGGCCAGGCGAAAAGGTCTTTCGCCGGAAAATAGAAGGCGGAGTCGTCGGGCCACGGGACCGGCACGAACGAGAGCGACGAAATCCAGACCCAGAGCATGCCGATCACCGGGATAAGGTAAACCCATCGCCGTTCGCGTAGAATCCAGGGGATTCTCGGGTCTTCCGATATCGCGGGCGCGACGGACTTCGAACGGGGTTTCTTCATTCGTCCCTAGATTAAACTTGAGTGGGCGAGTCTGGCCATGGTGAATTACGGGAACCCATGGCGAAATGGCTTACCCGCAACGTCGATTTTGGCCCGCCGATCCCCCTTTCGAAGTGGCGGAAGATCTCCATGGCGTCCTGGGGTGTGACCGCGGACTCGAGCGTCGTGACCGTGATCGAGCTCGACGCCGAACCGGCGCTCGCCTACCTCGAAAAACTTCAGTCCACGACCGCCGCGAAACTCACGATCACCCACCTCGCCGGTTACGCGCTGGCGAAGGCGTTCGCGAAACATCCGGACGTGAACTGCATGTTTCGGTGGGGAAAGCTCTATCGGCGGAAGACCGTCGATATCTGCTTTCTTGTCGCCTCCGGAAAGGCCGGTAAACATGGGAGCGAGGATCTCAGCAGCCATACCCTCCGCGAGGTCGACCGGCTCGGCGTCGTAAAAATCGCCGAAGGACTCGTTCCGACCGCGAAAAGCATCAAAACCGGCAAGGATACGACGTTTCGCGGGATCAAGCAGTCGATCGGCGGTTTTCCCCATCCGATCCGGCGCCTCCTCGTCGGCGCCGCCGACCTCGTGATGAACGTGCTGAATCTCTGGTCGCCGGTCCTCGGTTTTCAGCGCGATGCCTTCGGCAGTGCGATGCTGACCAGCGTCGGCTCCCTCGACATCGAATTCGCGATCGCGCGGATCTACCCGCAGTCCCGGAATGTGATGATCGCCTCGGTCGGGGCCGTCCGCGAAAAGCCGGTGGTCAAGAACGGCGCGGTCGCGGTCGGGAAACGGATCTGTTGCGTCTTTACGGGCGACCACCGCATCGTCGACGGCCTTCACGCCGCGTCGATGCTGAAGGAGTTTCAGGCATGCTTCGAGCATCCCGAAGCGAATCCGCCGCTCTCCGGCTGATTTACGGCCTCCTCTTCGTCCTCGCGGCCGCGTTTCCGAGCCTCACGCTTTTCTCCGGACAAGTGATCAAGCAGTTCGAATCCTATTCCCTCGCCCGCTCGATGGCCGAGAACGGGTGGAATCCCCTCGCGACGACGATTCCGTGCGACGGCGGGATTCGTTGGGTGCTTGAGCTCCCGCTCTTCGCCGGCCTCGGCGGAATCTTCGTTCGGCTCGCTCCGGAATGGCCCTCGGCTCTGCCCGTTCTCGTCTTCGGGTTTTTTCTCTTCGCTCTCCATCGATTTCGCGAACGGCTCGCTCCCGAGAGCTCCGCGCTCGGCTGGGCGGCGGTCGCGGCCGCGCC
>JAYVXM010000635.1:0-3031 GCA_043785205.1 Bdellovibrionales bacterium | reverse complement strand
TCGTTACCTGACATGACTCGACATTACTGGAGTTGGCTAAGTTCTGGCTAAGACTTGGCTAAGCGCCCGAGTATGTCACAAAACGACCAAGCCAAAATGTTTACACGCTGTAGCCCCGGTGGCCACTTGAAAATCCCTCACCCGTGGCCAGGTCAAAATCCCTCACCCAAGGGGGATCGGACGGCGTGAGGATTATCCTTCGGCGCGTCGCTTAGCAAGCCGCTCGGCGGCCTGGCCGAGGCGGTAGCTCTTCCCCTCGAATTTAAGCAGGTAGCTCCGGTGGTAAAGGCGATCGAGCACGGGAGCGACGACGACGGCGTCTCCGAGGAGTTTACCCCAGTCCTCGGTCGGCCGGTTCGAGGTGATGAGCGTGCTCGCTTTGCCGTAGCGGTTCATCACGATCTCGATGACGTCGTCGGCGCCGTGGCCGGCGATCTTTCGGAGGAAAAGATCATCGAGAACGACGAGATCGGCGGCTTCGATCTGGGCTAAGAATTTTCGGAGGGCTCCGGTGGCTTGCGCCTTCAGGAGATCTCCGAGCAGCACGTGCGCCTCGCGGTAAAACACGCGGTGCCCGCGAAGGACCGCGCTCCATGCGACGGCTTTCGCGATGTGACTTTTCCCGGTTCCCGGTGGACCGATCAAGATCGCGTCCTCGCGCTCGGTGATGAATTTCCCGGTGAGTAGCTCAAAGCATTCGTTCTTCGGAATCTTCGGATTATATCTCCACTCGAAGTCCTCAAACGTTTTCTTCTCCGTAAGTCCCGAGAGCGCGTAGCGACGCTCGATCAGTTTCGAGTGCCGCCGGTCCATCTCGTCTTGCAGGAGCAGCGAGAAGCCGTCTATAAAAGATAGATTTCCCTGGGCAACTTGAAGCGACCGCGTGTCGAGGGTCGACCGCATTCCCGGGAGTCTCAGACTCTTCAGGGTTCTTTCAATTTCTTGCATATTCATCGGCATTTTTTTCGTTTTCCTTTGGATTTAGACTTACGCAGTCAAAAGAGTTCGGACTGCGCGGGTTGATTCAGGTGAGCGGAATGCTCACCGTCACTGCGAGCGTTTTGCTCCCAGAAGTTTTGGTATTCAGCGAGAGGTCGAATGACCGCGTGTTCTTGGATTAATAATTCCGGTTTCGACGAGGAGGCTCCCGCCTCTTCTTCAAGCGCGAGCCTCCGCACGACCGAAGACGAATAAGCCTGTCTCTCGAACGCCGCTCGGCTCGCCGCCTCGATCCGAGACGCCGTAGCCTTGCGCGCGAGATTCACGACGCCGTATATCTTTCGCTGCCCAACACGGCCGTCGCGCGCGAAGATTTCGGCGCAGAGTTTCCCCGTCCACGGGCCGATCGCGTGCGCTTGCTTCAGTAACCGCTCGGTCTCCCGCGACGGATTAAAGATCCGGTCGTCCGCATCCATGACGACGCTCCCACGGCGGCTCCGAAGCGTGTGACGACGGATCAGTTTCATCGAGGCCATTTCAAAAATCTCTAACTCAAGCTCATAGATCCGGACGAGGACCCGCGTCCCGATTCGCGCCGGTAACGCCGCATAGTACGACTGCCCGACCTGAATCAGTCCATCGTCGTGCACCGTGCGCACTTCTTCACGGAAGTAGCGAAATCCTAAAGCCGGAAGCGCCTTCAAGAACGGCCTTTCCTCCTGAAACATTTCTTCCACTTGCCGTTTCTCACGCCCGTGGATCCTTGTTGCCGCCCATGTCTTTTCCCAGTGCATGAGAAACTCGTTTTGTTCCTCGACTGAAGCGAACGTCCGGCCCTTTAACGCCGTCGACTGCGTATGTTGGATCGCGCTCTCGACGGTTCCCTTCCGATTCGGGTCGCACACCCGCGCCGGATCGGCGACGACCCCGTAGTGCGCGAGCATCGCTGCATAAACCGGATTAAGCGCGGGTTCGTAAATATCAGCCCGAATCACGCCTTCTTTTAAGTTATCGAGCACGATGTACTGAGGCACGCCGCCAAAGTATCGGAATGCTTCTTCGTGAAGCTTCGCCCACGTCTCCTGCGAGGAGTTCCACACGACTTTTCGAAACGACCGGCGCGAGAACCGAAGCGTCATCACAAACAGCCGCGGACGTTTCAACTTTCCCGTCTTAGGACTTAGCGTGAGCGCACCCTCACCGTAGTCCACCTGCGCCTCCTCGCCGGGCAGGAAGTCGAGCCGGTCAAACCGCTCCGGCTCCCGCCACTTCGCCTTGCCTACGAAGCGCTTCACGCTGTTGTAGGCGTTTGTGAATCCGTGACCGTCGACGAGGTCCTGGTAGATCGCCACCGCGTTTCTACCGAGCGCCACCTGGGCCTCGATGAACTCCCGGTGCGGCTCGCATGCCGAACGGGCAACCGTCGGCCCGGCCGCGGCGATCGCTTCTTTTACCACGGATGACTCGCCGCGGTTCGGTGGCCAGGGTGGGGGATTTTGAATCGTGGGTCTAACCGAGTCGGTGGCCACCCCTTCCGGGGTGAGGGATTTTGAATTCTCGTGAATTTCGCGGGCGATCCGACGGATCGTTTTGGGGTCGACGCCGACCTTACGGCTGATCTCTCGTTGCGAAATGCTGTTCGATAACAGCGTAATTACCGTGGTTTTCTTATCGTTTTTCAGGACATTCACCCTATCGTTACCCCCTAGTTTTTAGGGGGAGGATGTCTCGGTCCTGGCCTAGATTTCTTAAAAATCAGGCCGGCGTGTTCACGCCGCTGGGTGAGGGATTTTCAAGTGGCCACAAGTGAGGGATTTTGGGTGGCCACCGGGGTGATCCTACGTGCATAATTCCGAAATAATTAGTCGACCTCGTCCGCGCCCGCGTCATCGACATCCTCATCTGAAGTGCATCCATACTGGATCTTCGAGAGCCGCACGGCCTTGTGAAATTCCTCTTCGGTGTCGGCTTGAATGAAGGATTCGTATTTTTCCTTAAAACTCGCGTTGAAAGCTTCCCCCCATTTCGAACCACTGCGCTCGAAGGAGGCTTTCACATCGCGCTCGAAACCGGGATAGCGCGCGGAGGGGAT
>JAYVXM010000634.1:0-3044 GCA_043785205.1 Bdellovibrionales bacterium | reverse complement strand
GACGAGGAAATCGAAAATATCCCCCGCGAGTACGAGGCGATCCTCCGATGATTTCAAGCTCCGCATCAGAGCGAGCAGGGACGCGTAGAGCGGATCGTCCGCGTCGAGGATGTGAATGTCCGAGATGACGACGACTCTCATGTCCTGCCTCTAAGGTCCTACCCGGACCCTAGCGCATTTTCGTTCGGCTCAGAGCTTCTTGTCGAGAAGTTTTCCGCGGGCGGTTCCGGAGGCCGCTTCGCGCAGACGAACAAATTCCTCGCCCGTGAACTGGCGGACGATGGCGCCGCGGCCGTCCTTGAGCGTAACGCGGAGGCCGGGGCCCTGGCCGACGATTTCCGCCGAGAGGCCATTCGCAACCGCGGCCGAATCATAACCGAAGGAACTGACCGCAGAATTCACCTTCGCCGATGCTTCTTCGGCGTCGCGCGCGAACGCCTCCGAGTCCGCTTCGGACTCGTCCTTCTTCTTTTCCGGGTTTTCCTTACGTTCCCGTTTCGGTGAATCTCCGAAAAGGGCCGTGACCGATCCGATTTTCATGGCTCGAGGAGCCTCCCCTCCACTTATCGGCGGAGGTCGGAAAGGATTCAGCGAAATCGAACCCGGGCGAAGCCGAGCGTCAATTCCGTGGCGCCGCTTTCCAATAGTCAGCGAGCAAGGCGTAATCGCCTTCGAACGGGATCTGGCCCTTGAGGATCCAGGCGTAGTCCGGGCGATCGGACGAACTTGCCCACGATCCGCCCACGATTTTGTCGTTCGCGTCGAGTTCGAGCCGGTAATTATATTGCCGAGTCGTGAGAAACTCGTCGGCCTTCGAGCCGAGCGGATCCTCGGTCGGGTTCGAGGTCCCCATGAAGTAGACCGTCGTCTTCACAAAAACTTCTTTCGCGGCGTACGCGGCGGCCTCGCCCGTGGCGGGCCCGGAAGCGTAAGTCGTGAGCTTGAATCCGGCGACCGGATAGTTCCAAACCGATTTTCCGAACGCGGTGTCGACGACGAAGCTCTGCCCCGAATTCCAGGTGAGGTTCACGAGAAGGAGATGGAGCGCGGCAGGGTTCATCCCTTTTTCATTCTCGCCGATGAAGGCGGCTTGATACTGGCTGTGCGTGAACGTGCGCTGACCGTAGTACCAGGTCGCGAGCGCCTTGAGATCGCCGCTGCCGAATCGAACGTTGATGGTTTTCATCTGGCCGTTCTTAAGTTTATACTCCACCGGAATCGTCACGGCCTCCGGCTCGGGAAGCCACATCGAGGCGTGCGAGATTCCGTGACAGAGCCCGTGGAAACCGAGGTCTTCCGGATATTTCGCGGCGATCGCGAGGACCCAGCTCCGAACCGAGGCGAGATTCGAATAATAGCCGTTCTTCGCCGGATCCGAATTGTAGAGCCGCGGGTCCGCATGGCCCGAGATCACGTCGAGCTTTTCGATCGCCGAAAGTTTTACCCAAATGTCTTCTTCGCTCATCGCGGCGAGCTGGTCCGCGGAATAGACGTCGTACGTCATCGAGTCCGATTGGGAGTAAGTCGGCCAATCCTTATAAGTATGATCCGCGCTCCAGATCAGCCGCGTCCGCCACCGGACCGCGACGCTTCCGGATTTCGTCCACCACCAGGAGCCGCTCCAGGGACGATTCGTCACCCACGCTTCGACGTTCGCCGAGCGATTCGGATCGATCCCGTAACTATAGTCGATCGGGATGTTCCGCCCGTTCGAATCGGCGTGCCAGGGTTGGTCCATGCTCGTGCCGATCGGGCTTGCGAAGGTCGCGGCGGAAAGGCTGATCGCGACGCCAACGGTGAACCAGCGGGAATGGACGAATGGGACGGATTTCTCTCTCATCCTTAAAGAGTAACTACGCTTCGCGTCATTCGCAATGACAAAGCATGTTAAATTGTAATTATTTCGGGTACTTAGAGTCGATCTTCTCGACAGTCGTCTAAAGCTTAGACACACTCGGCTCCATGGAATCGAGTCCGCGTCTCGCGATCGCCGCCCACGCCCTCACGAAACGATTTCGGCCGGAGCTCCCGCCAGCGGTCGACGCACTCGGCTTCGAGATCGCATCGGGCGAATCGGTCGCCTTCCTCGGTCCGAACGGCGCCGGGAAAAGCACGACGATCAAGCTCCTCTGCGGAATTCTTCTGCCCGATTCGGGTTCCGCCACGATCCTCGGCCATCCGGCCGGTACGCGCGACGCGAACCGCGCGCTCGGACTCGTCTTCGGCGCCCGTTCACAGCTCTATTTTCACATGACCGTCCAGGAGTGCCTCGGTCTCCAGGCCGAAACCTACTTCGTCACGCGCGAGGAAGCCCGCGTACGGATTCCGAAGCTCGCCGAGATCTTCGGCGCGACGAAACTCCTTTCCCGCCGCGTCCGCGAGCTTTCGCTCGGCGAGCGGATGCGCTGCGAACTCGTCGCGAGCCTCGTCCATCGGCCACGCGTGATCCTCCTCGACGAGCCGACGATCGGCCTCGACGTCGTCGCGAAACTCCAGCTCCGCGAAAGTCTTCGCCAGTGGCGCCGCGAGGAGAACACGACGCTCCTCCTCACCTCCCACGATCTCAGCGACGTCGAGGCGCTCTGCGATCGGTGCATCCTAATCAATCACGGACGGAAAGCCTTCGACGGAAAACTCGGCGACGCCCGGCGCGCGTTCGGGGACCGGAGGCGGCTGAACCTCACGCTCTCGGAGCCGCCGCCAGCCGACTTCGCGGTTCCGCCGATGCTCGCGCGCGCGCGCTCGGCGAGCGCCTTCGAACTTCGCTTCGAGTTCGACCCTAAGGAAGTCGCGCTGACCGAGGTCTTCGGCTGGGTCTCGGCCACTTTCGGTTCCCGGCTCGCCGATATCCAGGTCGGACCGATCGAACTCGAGGAAGTGATTCGGAAGCACTACGAGTCGGGCGCGTGACGTACTACCTCCGCCTCGCCGGATTTCGTTTTCGCGAACCTTGGAGCGACCTCCGCTCGAGCCTCGCCGCGTACGGGCTCTTCGCTTTCTTCGTCATTCTTCTCACCGAGGTTTGGCGCCGTTTCCAGTCCGGG
>JAYVXM010000633.1:0-3048 GCA_043785205.1 Bdellovibrionales bacterium | reverse complement strand
GGGGGTCTGGTGGGCGAAGGGCCTCGGACTCGACTGGGAGTTCCGTGCGGAATCCTTCCTGAACCTTCAGTCCTCGCGAAGCGGGAATTACGACTTCGTCGAGCTCCAGCTCGGCGCTTCGATCCGGTATCGCGCCATTTAGATGGCTTGGGACCTTCGTCAGCGGAGACGGAAGCGCCGGCCGTCGTCCGGCGCGTGGGCCCGCGCGTAGAGGAGCGTTCCGCCGACGACGGCGAGTGGAAGGGCGAAGGAGGAGACGAGCGGAATCGCGAAGAGGAAACCGATCGCGGCCCCGAAACCGAGCGTCGCGAAGAGGTGGCGGACGAGAAAACGGATCGATTCGCCGAGCCCTTCGTGGCGGCGGGTTTGCGGATAACTCACGAACTGGAAGGCGAGGAGCCAGAACGCGGCGGCGAACGGGATCAGATTCAGGCCCGGAAGCCAGAACGCCGCGATGCCGATGATCACGAGCGCGATTTGAATCGCGGTGATCGCGACCGTCTTCGCGAGGTCGATCAGCGTCGCGCGGATTTTCCCCCGGAGTCCGGAGGGAGCGGCCGCGAGCGGAGGATCGGTGAAGGGTTCGGAGGCCTCGGCGAGGAAGTCGCTAAACGGCGCGGCGACGAGGCCGGCGAAGAGCGAAAACGAGACCGCGGCGAGCACGAAGAGGACGATTTGGAGGAAGAAAACCGCAGCGTGGACCGCGAACGAATCGGGAGCGTAGCCGAGGCCCGCGAGCCAGTGGACGCCCATCGCGACGAGTTTCGCCTTCACGAAGGCGACCCCCCAGATCGAAAGCGCGAGCGTGAGCGCGATCGGAAGCGAAGACCAGGCGAGGAGCCGCTTCCGCGAAAGGATCAGTCGGAACGCGGCGATCGGTAACGTCAGTCCGTAAAGGAGGGAGGCGACCCGGTCGCGGACGGCTCTCATCGAAACTCCACCGGGAGCTGGACCGGCTGGTCCTGATCCCATGGATCGAATGGAATCGACTTTTGGACCGCGCGTATCGCGAGACGGTCGAGGGCCGGGTCCCCGCTCGATTCGGTGACGGTGATTTTCGAGACCGTCCCATTCCGTTTCAGATCGAGGAGGAGCTTCGCGTGGGCCGGAAACTCGAGGTAGCCCGCCGTCGCGAGATTCGACTGGATTTTGCGGTGCATTTTCTGGAGGTAGAGGCCAAGCCGATTCGTTCGGTCCGAGTCGCCGATCTTCACGGCGCTCGAGGACCCCATTCCGTCCTGGCCGGGCGTTCCGACGGGAGCCGCCGCGGAATCGCCGACGGAGGGTGCCAGCCGGGACTTTTGCGCGGACCCGGCGCCCTCTGGGGGCGTTTCGATTTTGCGGGGTTTCTCGTTTTTTACCGCGATCGGTAATCCTTCGGCGATCGGAAGCGGCGGAGCTTTTACCTCCGTAGGCAGCGTCGGCGCTTTCCGTACGCTCTGCGGCCGCGGCGCATTTCGTTCGTTACCCGCATCCATCGTCACGTCGAACCGCGTGCGGAGCGCCCCCGAAAGTCCCGCCGAGCCGGCGACGTGAGCGCCGTCGTGCGCGAGAAGCCATGCCATCGCCCCTCCGAGGAGAGCATGGACGAGGAGGCTGGCGAGCGCGAATCTCATCAGGCCTCTTTGACTTCTTTACAGCGCTTGAGGACGAACTGTTTGAAGGCCTGGTTTTTCCGCGGCATCCAGTCCGTCTGGGGATGGATGAAGTAAAGCGGCGTATCGAATTCGTATCCGGGGATTTGTCGGACCTTGCCGCTTTCGACGTGCGCGCGGGCCGACATGACGGGAAGAACCGCGTAGGCGCCGATGATCGAAACGGCGTCGAGCATCGAGGCGTGCGAATTTACCACCGAGACGATGCGTGGCTTTTTCCGCTTCGAGATCTGCTTCGACCAGAGATCCGATAGGAGCGCGTCTGTTTTTTCGTAGGCGGAAAATGGCGCGGCCTCGAGATCGTCCCGGGTGGGATTTTTCGAGCCGGGCGGCCCGAAAAGGGCGATCTTCTGCTTCAAGACCGGAAACGCGGCCAGGCCTTCGATGATCGGCGGATTCGAGACGATCCCGAATTCGATCTCGCTCTTCGTGATCATCCGGAGGATCGAAGCTTCGGATTCATAGACCATTTCGAGATTCACCTGCGGATAGGCGCGCTGAAACTCGAGGCAGAGCGGCATGAAGAAGCTCTTTCCGACTTCCGAGAAACATCCGAGCTTGATCTCGCCGACCTCCTCCTTCTGCTGATTCGAAAAACTGTCGAGTTTTTCGCGGAGTTCTTGGGTGAGCGGCAGGACTTCCTGGCGGAAGCGCTGCCCTTCCGGCGTGAGCGAAACCCCTTGGCGAGTTCGGTGGAACAGGCGGGCGCCGAGCGCCTCTTCGAGAATCTTGATTTGGCGCGAGACGTTCGACTGGGCCAGGCGGAGCCGCTCGGAGGCGATCGAAAACGACAACGTGTCCGCGAGGACCTCGAAGCACCGGATGAAATTCAGGTTGATTTCGATCGACATCGTTTCCCTTCCTAAACCGCGAGTTGGGCGCCGAGCTCGAGCACCTGGTTCGCCGGCAAGTTGAAGTAATCGGAGGCGGAGGCGGTATTCCGGCTCATCGCCGAGAAGAGCGCCTGGCGGATTCGTTCGAGAACGGAGTCGCCGTTGATGATGAAAGTCTCGCGACCGAGGAGGTAGGTCGCGCTGCCCTTCGGAAAACTCTTCATGTACGAGAAGTGGCACCGACTAAGGACCTCTGGGACGTCGATCGTTTCCATGAAGCCGTACCGGATGATCACGCGGGAGACGTTATGCATGAGGTCGGTCACGCGGACCCGCTCGTCCGCTTTCACGTACGGAACGTCCTCGGTTGTGACCGTGACGAGGACGACGTTTTCGTGGATCACGTGCATCGAGTCGACGAGGCGGGCGAGGACGGGCGGAACCTTGTTCTCGTTCGACGCGAGGACGACGAGGCACCCGGCGATTCGCCGGGTCTGCTTCCGATCGATCTCGTCGAAGAAGTGATCCATCGTTTTCGAGCGTTCCCGGTAAAATTTCGA
>JAYVXM010000632.1:0-3048 GCA_043785205.1 Bdellovibrionales bacterium | reverse complement strand
GTTTTTATGGACCACGCCGATCCCGCCCTCCTGAGCCATAACCTTCGCGGTCTTCGCTTCGGTGACGGTGTCCATCGCAGACGAAATCAGCGGAATCGCGAGATGGATTTTTTTCGTGAGCTTCACCCGCGTCTCGACCGCGTTCGGGAGGACTTCGGAATAGCCCGGAACGAGGAGGACGTCATCGAACGTGAGGGCTTCCGACGCTTCGCCGGATTTCGCCGCGTAAAATTTCATAAGTCTTCCCCTTCGATTTCGTCCAGTCCCGCGAGCGTCGCGAGGTATTCCCGCGAGTCACCGACGTAGTTGTTCGCGGACTTCGTTAAAAAGGCGAGCTCCTCGGCGGTCAGCTCCCGCGCGAGCTTCGCCGGCGCACCGAGAATCAGCGATTTCGGCGGAAAGACTTTTCCTTCGGTGACGAGCGCGCCGGCCGCCACGATCGAGTCGTCGCCGATGACGGCTTTGTTCATGATGATCGCGCCCATGCCGACGAGGATCCGGTTTCCCACCGTGCATCCGTGAAGCGTCACCCGATGCCCGACGGTCACTTCGTCGCCGACGACGAGCGGGCAGTCGCGGCGGTCGACGTGAAGCATCGAGTGGTCCTGGATATTCGTTCGCTTGCCGATCCGGATCGTATTCACGTCGCCGCGGACGACGCACTGAAACCAGACGCTCGACTCCGCGCCGATCGAAACTTCGCCGATGATATCAGACGACGGCGCGATGAACGCCGACGGATCGATCGCGGGCCACTTTCCATGGTGCGGGAGAATGAGGGGTTCGCGTTCGGAGGCGCGTTTCAAACGAGGACCTCCGTGACGTCGACGGTTTCGTGGAACGAAGCCGCGAGCGGTGCGTACCGGAATCCTTCGCCGGCCTCCGCCTCATTCGCGTCGTGAATCACGTCCGCGCGGAGCGAAAGCGCCGTCGCGTCGGTGATCCGCACGCGGAGGAAGCGGCCCGTGAGGTTTCGGCCCGATTCGTCGCCAAAATTCACCACCCGATTACAGCCGGTCCGGGCGGTCCAGACGCGGCCCTTCGCGAGCCCCTTCTCGACCATCGTCGAGTGCTTCGCGTCGCCTTCGACGAGGACTTCGAGCTCGGAGCCGATGAGAAGTTTCGAGCGGGCGAGCGAAATTCCGAGTTGGTGCTGGAGGAGGCGGTTCAGGCGATCGTTCTTTTCTTTCGCGGGTACGTCGTCGGCCAGCTTCGCCGCACGCGTGCCCGGACGCGGGGAATACGCGAAGGCGTAGATCGTGTCGTACTGAACGCGGTCGAGGAGCGCGATCGTGGCTTGGAAATCCTCTTCGGTCTCGCCGGGAAAGCCGACGATGAGGTCGGTCGAAAGGCCGATCAGCGGGTTGAGCGCCCGGACACGCTCCATCTGGGCGATGTAGGTTTCGATCTTATGGTGGCGACCCATTTTCGCGAGGATTCGGTTCGATCCGCTCTGGACCGGGAGGTGAAGCTGGGGGGCCAAACTCGGCCGGAGGCGGCCACCGGGCGCTGGACGGAAGCTGGACGGATCGAAACAGTGAAGGAGCTCATCCGAAAAGTCGAGCGGATGGCTCGACGTGAAGCGCACGCGCTTTAGCTTCGCAAGGCGCGGATCGGCGTCAATCGCGCGGAGGAGTTGGGGGAAATTCTCATCGCCGTCGCGAGGGCCGACCTTGCCGATTTCGTTCCGAAGCTCGCGCGGCTCGCGCAGGGAGGCGTTCGGGTTCCCCTTGCCGAACGAATTCACGTTCTGGCCGAGGAGCGTGATCTCGCGGACGCCGCTCGCGACGAGGCGGACGAGGTCGAGGAGGACTTCGTCGATCGTGCGCGATTTTTCGCGGCCGCGGGTGAACGGGACGATGCAGTAGGTGCAGAACTTATCGCATCCCTTCATGATGTTCACGAAAGCCTGGGCCTTCGCGGAGAAGACCTTCGTTTCGGTCGAGTAATTCTGGTCGCGATCGAAGTCGGCGAAGACGACGTGCTTCTCGCCGTTTTCCACGCGATGGACGATCTCGGGGAGGCTGTCGATCGTGTCGGTCCCGAAGACGAAGTCGATGTAGGGCGCGCGCTTGAAGAGGGCCTTCTTTTCGAGCTGGCCGACGCAGCCGCCGATCCCGATGAGCGGGCGGTCAAGGCCCGCTTCTTTTCCGTCGTGGTGGTAACGGCCGAGGGTCGACACGGCTTTGTGGACCGCCTTTTCGCGGACGGTGCACCCGTTGATCAGAATGAGTCCGGCTTCGGCGACGTCGCGAGCGGGTTTCATTCCTTTGGCCGCGAGGAGCGAGGCCATGCGTTCGCTGTCGGCTACGTTCATCTGACACCCGAAGGTCTTGATGAAGAACGTATTCTTCGCTCGTTTCATGTCGGATCTTTAGCATTTAACGCGACGCTTCTGCGACGAAAAAGGCCGCCGATCCGCCCTGGCGGGGGATCCTCAGAATCTTTCCGTGTTGACGCGGGTCCGCCCTTGGTCTCGGGGACGAATTCGCGGCAAACTAGAGCGAATGGTTCACGCGTCCCAGTGCTTGTTCAGGAGGAACACCCAGTGAGATGGCTCGTTACGACCGCTTTTTTAGCCGTACTCCCGTCCGCCGCCTATGCGTGGACGGTTCCCCAAAACGACGCCGAGGCGAAGGTTCTCTACAGCCGCCTTGGGAAGGATTTCTCGTCGAACCGCGTCTGGCGGAACGCCGAGGTGAATCGTTACCGCGACGGTCGACGTTCCGCCTACCTCGAGACCGCCGATAAGTTCAAGGAACAGGCCGACCCGGTGCCGGCGGCGGTCATGAAGGTCCTTCCCGATGGGACTTGGGTTTCGTTTAAGATCTTCAACCAAGCGATCCGTGGACTTCGCCAGATCCTCGCGAATTTCCCGACGGGCGGGATTCGGAGTGACGTCCTGACGATCGTCGACTTCGGCCAGAAGACCGAGGCGCGACGCTTCCTCGTCCTCGATCTCCAGGCCGAGCGCGTGCTTTTCCAGACCTGGGTCCACCACGGGCGGAAGTCCGATCTGGATGGTGACCGGTTCCCCGAACGATTCTC
>JAYVXM010000631.1:0-9911 GCA_043785205.1 Bdellovibrionales bacterium | reverse complement strand
CGGAAGGAACTCCGGACGTTCAAGCGATCCACGCTCGCCTCGTCGAAGTGAAGCAGCAGTTTCCGAACGAGAAGCAAGTCGTGCTCGCGCCGAACGGTTCGATTTCGTACGATTCGCTCGTCGCCTCGATGGACGGGATCCGGATGCTCGACGCGACCGATCCGCCGATCATCGTGAAGAACGCCGAAACCGGCGTCGACCAAGCCTTGAAACTCCTTTTTCCTGAAGTCGTTTTCGGAAACATCCTAAGCAACGATTGAGGAATTCATGCCCGCCTTTCGATCGATTCGAACCCGCCGCCGCAAAAAGAAACTCAATCAGGGCTTCGAGCTCCAGCTCACCTCCCTGATCGACGTGCTGGTCATCATCCTCGTCTTCCTCCTCAAGTCGTACCAAACGAGCCTGAATACGCTCACGACGACTCAAGGGCTCCAGATGCCGATCTCTTCGAATACGGACGAACCGCGCGACTCCCTCCAGGTCATCATCACTCCCGAGGGCATCACGTTCGAAGGCAAGCGCGTCGTCGACTTTCTGCAGGAAAGTGGTTCCGCCGGCGCGACCGAAGGAACCTATAAGCTAAACGACACGGACATCGACGAAGGGGGGCGCCGGATCGTTTCTCTCTTCAATACCCTCGTCGCCGCCCGCGAAAAGTCCGAGCTCCTCAAGGCGAAATCGCCGGTTCGCGACGATAAAGGCAATCCCCTCCCGTTCGACGGCGTCCTCGCCGTCACCGCGGACAAGCGGATCCACTACGATACCCTCCGGAAGATCATGTACACCGCCGGCGCCGCGGGATTTAAGACCTTCCGCTTCATCGCGCTCAAGAAAGAAACTTGAAACCGCTTTTTCTCCTCGTCGGGGCCGCGGTCTTCGTTACGAGCCTGACCGCTTCGGCGGCCCCTCGTCGGCACGCGGTGCCGCCCGAAAACGCGGATCTCGTCGAAGTTCCCCCCGCGCGCTACCGGACGGGGGTCGCGTTCGGCGTCGGCGTTCCGACGACGAACGGATTCGGAACTTCGCGGCTCGTGGTCGGGGCCGATTTTTACGTCGTTCAGGACGACGAATACGACTTCGGCGCCTCGTACACGACCGGCGGCAAGCAGGTCGAGACGGGCCGGCGCTGGCGCGCGAACTTCGTCGGCGGCGAGTTGAATTATAAAAAGCCCCAGATCGCACCCGGATTCTACGTCGGCGCGGCGGCCGGGGTCGTTTCCTTCGGTGGCGGCGACGCTTTTCTTCCGGGTATCGATTACCTTTATCTCGGGCCAAAGGCGGGGCTGATCCGCATGTTCACGCGGAACCTTTCGTTCGGATTCGAAACGAAGCTCCTCCTCGTCTCGACGAGTCCCCTCCTCGCCTGGCTCGATGTCCTCGGATCCGTCCGCTATCACTTCTAGCTTAACTAAACAGTCGAATCAGAACGCGGTGTAGTTGCCCCTCATTGGACCGTTAGCAATTTGCCGGAATCGCCGCGATCGGAATAGAAAAGCTGCTTTTCCTAGGAAAATAAATCACCATTCAAGCAGGGCCGCTTTTGCATTCAAAAGAAGTCGAATTTATAGGAGAGGAGATATGAAACCCAAACTGCTTATTATAATTTTAATTTTGAGTATTTTTAAGGCCGCCTTTGCCCTTGAGCCCTCGAAGACGTCTCCTCTATCCCATTTTCATAAAGAATTTAACCGTCCCGAATTCTTAAATGCTGGAGATCAAAACCAATGTACTCATCTGAAAGGAATTTGGGTTAAGGAAGGCGATTATGCCCGCAAGGCGGCTTGCTCCTTTGGGTCGAGTGATTCAGGAAAACCCTGTAAATCCTCCGCAGAATGCGAAGGAATGTGTCTTCCGAAAAAAGGTGACTCTGGAAAGTTACCGGGTACATGCTCACGGACTCTCCGCAATTTTTGCAATACTCTCGAAAACGGCGTGGTCGCCTTTGATCCCGCGTGCGCGTCTCTTTAAACTGTGCGCGTCCTTAATTCAAAATTACTTTTAATCGCGTTCTCTATCGTGGATAAAATCAGGGCAAGGCGCAAAATTCTCAGTATAAAAAAGTTTAGAATTGGTAGAGATCTGAATTTGGAAATAGATAAGACTCTCCGCTAAAATAAAAACTGCGGCGAGAGGACTGATTTTTGCGAAATTAAATCCCCTCGGAAACCCAGTTCCGTCAGGTAGTTCATGATTAGTGGCTCAACGATTAGGCATGATTAAAACTCACTTTTTTTGATCAGGCCCCGGACACTCACAGCTTAGTAAGCGCAAACGCTTCGATTCGGACTTTCGGTGCCGCAAGAAGCAATACGTTCGCGAGGGGAATCAATAAACCGCGCGAAGGAGCGCGAGACATGCGGCATAGTCGATCCGCCTTGCGAACGTTTCCGGTTGGCGGCTCATTTTTACGAGAAGTCCGGCGACTTTTGAGTAACTGGCTTCGCCTTTTCGATTCAGTTTCAGCATCAGCGCGACCATTTCCTCTTCAGTCGGTCGAAGGCGGACGAAGGCTTCGATGTTTTCGGCGACTTTCTGGTCGAGGATTTCTAGGTATTCGGCGCGCCCCGGAATGAATGCCGAACCTGTGAAGTCGATGAATTCGGCCGCCGTACGCGCACGGGCGTAGGCAGCCTGCCGAAATTCAGCGGCAAAAACGCGCATGTTTACTTGGTTTTCAAATTTCCGGAGTTCGGTTCCCGTCGGCCCAAGGTCGAAGAATTCATTAATCCAGGCGGCGCGCTGTTCGGTCCGGTCGAAGCGGTCCCAATCAAGTGCCTCTTTTACACGTTTGAAGAACTCATCGAAGCGGCGCGGATCCGCCGCGCCCTGGGATGCGATCGGCCAAATCGCTTTCCGCTCTTCGTCGGTGAATTTATAACGAGACGCGAATTTTTCCAAAGTGGTTTGAGCGAGCGCACGGTAATCCGCCTCACCCAGTCCCTTTTTAAAAGTGTGCACTAGACCGACGAAATTTTTTCCTTCGATCGAGCGGGGCGCGAGGTAGACGTCAATAAGGTCTTCGAGGGTCTGGGGGCCCGACTCCTTCGCGTAGACGCTAAACGCGCGATCCCGTTCGCTCGTGTACCGAGCCGAAGCGGCGTAGAGGTATTCGACCATCTTCCGGCCGAGCTCGGGATCGGATTTGAAGACGGGCAGGAGTTTGGCACGGTTTTTCGTAAAGACCTTTAGCCAGCTACGGACCCAATCGGGACGGGAGTTGACATCTTGTCCGAAGAGGGCGCCGAGAAACTTCTTCAGTTTTTCATCGGTCCATTCGGGGTGTTCGAGGATGCGCGAGCCCTCGATATTCAGGGCGGCGTACGTCTTCGCGCCCTCGTCGACGCGCTCGAGAAATTCGTTGAAGAAGCGACGGTCTTCGGGGGTGAGGACGCGACCGTCGGTGATCGGAGCGACGGCTTTCGCCAGCACGTCTTTCACGTCGTAAAAATAGGTCTTCTTCCAGCCGAGCTTCGCCCGTTGCTCGTCTGTGAGCCGGGAAATGAGAACCTGGCGCGCGAGGCGTACGTCTTCGCGGTCCCCATAGAGTTCCATCTTCGAACTAATATCACGGAGTTCGTCGAGGGTGAATCGATTCGGATTGAAGCTCTGAACCTTCACGCCGCGCGGGGATTTGATGACCCACCAGTCCTTCATGCGTGAGTTCACGTCAGCTTGACGGTAGCGCACGATGAGGTTCGGCTCGAGTTCGCCAAGTTCTTTCGAGTTTCCGGTCAGTCCGGCGGCCTTTAGTTTTTCGAGCGTCTCGGGATCCTCAAGGTCGATGAAGGGAGTGCCGGCTTCGACCGCGATTTCGATAATCGAACCCTCCGTGCTTCCTCGGATGAAGCGGGAGGAAGTGTAGAGCGTTTCGGCAACGTAAATTCCTCGGCCGCCGTGCATGGTGTACGAGTTGAAAGGCATCTTCATGAAGTAGTCGTAGATTTTGCCGCTATAAGTTTGCGCGCGGACGAGGTTCAGGCCCGAAGTTCGCGACTGCCAGCGATAAAAGATCTTCCGTTGCGGAAATTTCTTCGCGAGCCGAAGGTAGACGGCGCGCGCTTCGTCCGGAGAGAGGGCGAACGCACGGGTATAAGTACCGACGGCGAGGAGCGCGGAAAGGAGGACTGCCGTGAGCTTCATGTTCCTCATTTCACGCCCTCCTTCGCCGAGTCGATCCAGGCGTTCGTCGATTTGATCATCTCTTTCCGCACGTATTCAATCGCTTCGACCGTCGAGAAGAGGAGGTCGTTCTCGTTCGGATGAAGCGGCGTCGGGAGATTAAAACGGTAGTAAAGGAGGTCGGTCAGCGCGCGAATCGAGCGCCCGTTTCCATCGAGGAACGGGTGGATCGAGACGAGGTCCTTTTCGAGGCCTGATATTTCCCCGACTAGTTCCTCGAGGGGGCGCCCGCGATTGTAAAGTTGAGTGATTTTCGTCATTCGTTCCGCAATTACTTTTTCGACGACGTTTTCGACGTCTTTCGCCGGGAAGTAGCGAACGACACCGGTGAAGCCCCCTTCGGGCCGCGGTTTAATGGAGGTTTCGTCCACGCGGAGGTATGGATTTTTCCGGTGGGCGTCGAGTTCTTCGGCCGTGAAGTAGCGGTTCTTATTCGCGTCGAAGCTCGATCCGCGATGTTCGATTTCGTCGATTGCTTCATGGCGATAGGTCCCGATCAGTTTGTAGTGGCGCACGCCCGCGATCTCTTCGTTCCCGTCGTAAGCGCGTTTCAGGTACGCTTTCAGTTCCGCCTGGGTGATCTCGCCGTTTCGGAAGCGGCGAATGAGGCGGCGTCCTTCGAAGCCATGAAACGGAAGGCCGCGCATCGCCCACCGGTGGAAAAATTGAAGAAGCGTCCCGTCGACGTCCATCCCGCCCGCGTCCCTTCGAACAAGGAAGGTGACGGCGTAGAAGTTCGCGATCGGTTCCTTCCCGTATTTGAACCAAGGAGAATCCGGCATGTCGCGGAGGGCGTCTTCCCAGTCTTCAGCGTTGATGAGTCGTTTCGCGTCGATGGCGGCATCGACGTAGGCGAAGTCTTTCCAGAGTTCCGCCCGGAGCTTTACCCAGTTTTTACTGATTTGGGAAAACGAGGCCGTCGGCTCGAGTCGGCTGCTATCGAGGACCTTCGGATCGAGCGGAGCGACGTGATTCAGCAACCAGGCGCAGTCCCATGCCGGGTTAAATGGATGGGCTTGAATGGCGGACGCTCCCGTCGGCGCGAGCGCGCTTGCGAGTAGAAAGACGGGGAGGATTCGCCAAGCCGTGGACATTCCTAATCTCTTCGGCCCATGGACCGAAGAGATAAAAGGAAAAGGTTCCGCCAATCGATTGACACCAACGGCGGGTAGGCCGTTGAAATTTCGCCGAAAGAGGCGCGCCACGGCTCGCGCGAGAACGTGCGAACTTCATCGCAGCATCGCAAGGGACCTATTTCGTCTCGATCGTGATCGCCTTCCAAAATTCGGGACTCGGCTCCGGCTGACTGAGCGTCGTCGCCGGCTCGCCCGCGAGGAATCGCGAGGTCATCTCGCGAAAAACGGTGAGGTAAGCGGGCAAGGTCCATCGTCCGAAGAGGGTGCAGCCGCCCTCGTACTTTTGGCAGGCGTACTCCTCGGGCGTAACGACATAGCTCGAGAATCCATTCGCGTACCCTTGGACAAGCACGCGTTCCGTACCCGATTTCGCGAGAAGCGACTCGAGCGCGCGCCGTAGGCGGATTCCGGCGACGGTCGTGAATTCCGCCGGCACCCCCGCGATCGCGAGGTTTCCGAAACGCACGAGCTGAATCGGAAGGACCTGGGGGGTGAAGGGACGCTCGCGGATCGCGGGATGCTTCGCCCACCGCTTGAGCGCGCCGATGACCGGATGAATCGAACCGGGGAACACGAGCCGGGTCATGCGTCCGGTTTCGAAAATTTCCCGCACGCCGGCGCCGACGACGGTGATCTTTTTCCCTTGGATCGGATCGTCGGTCCACGGCCACCTCGTCTTCCTTCCCTCCATCCGATCGACGATCGCGTTGTAGATTCGGCAAGCCCAGACGACGAGCGCGATCGCCCGAATCATGATCAACGGAGCCCCGCGGCCCTCGGCGGTGCCGTAGAGCTGGGGCGTCCCGACTTCCGCCGGTCCGGTGCGGAGCCCCTCGCGTCCGCCCACGAAAACGGGATCGACGGTAATCGAGGAAAAATCGTGGTATTCGAGAACCGCGTCGAGGCGCGGCTCGAGCGGCGGATTCTCGGGCGCCGCCGTAAAAATCTCGAGCGCTTTCCGCATTTGGATGTCGGCGTTGAACTGACAACTCCGGGCGTCGTCCCGAAAGGCGCCGCGCATTTCGCGAAGGCCGACGTGGCGGCGAAAATTCGGGCTGACGTCCCCCGCCGCGCCCTGAGCGAAAACGGCGACGAACGCGGGGACTTTCCGGCCGATTTCCGCCTCCATTCCGCTCGCGGCGAGGCCCTTATTGTCCGAGTGAACGAGATAATGATCGCGATGCATCGACGTCGCGTGGACCGGGAACCAGTTCCACGCCGCGATCGGATTCCCCTCGAGGTCGTCGAACCGAAGGAGGGTCATCTCGCGGTCGAGGGCGAGGCCGGTGTCGAAGGCCCCGACGCGCTTCGGCCATTCGCGCGCCTCCGGGTTTTTTCGCCAGGCGCGGAGCGAACGGTTGAACGCGACCGGGGCATCGTCGGGGAAGACGCCGGCCGCGAAATGGATTCGCCCGGGGCGCGCGCCTTCGAGCGCGGCACGGATCGCCTCGACGGTCGCGGACACGTAGGCTTCGAACACGGCGGGGACGAACCCGCCGACCGACAGGGCGTAGAGAACGTCGGCCGCGAACCCTCCGGGCGCGCTGTGGGTGTGGTTCGCCGAGAGGAGGAGCTCTTCGCGCGCGAGGCCGGCCCGGCGAAGAACTTCGGCCCGGAGCGGCTCCGTGATGAAGCCGGTCTCGAGACAAACCATGAGCTGGCGCCTTCCGTTCGGGGCGACGACGGCGACGGCGCGCGCGTAAAGCGGCGTCGCCGCGCCGCGCGCGACGTGTTCGTTATCGCCCCATCCGAGCATCGTCACGCCGACGGTCGGGACCGCCATGACGATCCGGGAAGCTCCGATTTTAAAGGGTTTCGCCGATTCCATCGTCCTATCCGAAAAAGTTTCGCAGCTGCTCGTTCAGAAACATCCCCTTAGGGTCGAGCCGAGCGCGGATTTCCTTGAACGCTTCCCACTTCGGGTAGAGCTTCGCGAGTTCTTTTCCGGTGAGCGTATGCATCTTCCCCCAATGGGGCCGGCCACCGTGGTTGCGAAAAATATTCTCGACGCGCCGGAAATAATCCTCGTGCGGCATGCCGCGGTACGAGTGAACGGCGATGTACGCGGAATCCCTTCCGTGGGCCGGCGAAAGAAAGATATCGTCGCCCTTTACGAAGCGACACTCGATCGGAAAATGCACTCGGATCCGCTCTCGCTCGATCATCCCCATGATTTCACGGACGACCCCCGGCATGGCGTCGGCGGGCACGCTGTATTCCATTTCCTGGAACCGGACGAGTCTCGGCATCCGGAAAATCCGGTGGGACCAATCCCGCTTCGCGTTCGTGCCTACCCCCCACCCGCAGATTCGCGCGACGAGCGGGGTGGTGCCCGGAATCCAGCGGCTGACTTCGCTCAGGACCTTGAAGAGGACGTTCTCCACGACGACGTCGTTCAGGAACTCGACGACTTTCGAGGAGGGCGCCTCCTCGGTCAGGTCGACTTCCTTAGTCTGGGCGACGTCGGTGTACGGAAAAGTGTAGAACTCGAAATGCCGATGTTTCCGTGCGCGCCGATCGAGATCCGCGAGGCAATTCTCGACGGACTCCTTCCGCTGGACAAGCTGGAGGCGGTAAGCCGGAACCGTCCGCAGTCGAACCTGGGAGATGATGCCGAGCGCGCCGAGCGAGACTTGGGCCGCCCGAAAAAGGTCCCCGTCGGCCTCGCTCAGATCGAGCGCGTCGCCGTTCGCGGTGATGAGCCGAAGTCCGGAAAGCTGGGTCGAAACGGAACCGAACGTCTTCCCCGTTCCGTGCGTGCCCGTGCTGACCGTCCCGGCGATAGACTGCCGATCGATGTCGCCCATGTTCTCGAGCGCGCGGCCGAGCCCGTGAAGGAGAAGATTCAACTTCCAGAGCTTCGTCCCGCCCCACGCGGTGATCTGGCCGTCGGCGCGGCTCTCGACGATTCCGCTGAGCTCGTCGAGCGCGATCAAAAGATCTTCGGTGCGGATCAGGGGGCTAAACGAGTGCCCGCTCCCGATGAGGCGGATCTTTCCGCCACTCCGGTCGGTCTCCGCGACGAGCTTGCGCAATACGGCTTCCGTTTCCGGCACCGCGTAGGCGGCGGGCCGAAATTTCACCGCCCCCGACCAGTTTTCGATTTGTCTCGTCATCCGCCCCTCATCCGAAGTTCATTCCGTCGCCCCGATAGGTCGGTACGCGATCGACGATTTCTTTCCCTTGAATCAGGAGGAGTTCGTCGAATCGCTCGCAAAGTTCCCCCGCTTTCGCGTGCCGAAAAAAAACCGAGTCGCCGATCTGGAGCGCGCCGGCTCCCGCTCCACCGATCGGCGTCTGAACCTCGCCCGCGCCCTCGAGCGGAAAAAGCCGGAGGTCGAGCGGCAGGTACGGGACCGGAAGTTTCGATTTTCCGGGGCTGCCCGACGCGACGTAACCCCCGCCAAAGCAGGTCGCCACCTGGCGTTCCGGTTTACGCGAAACCGCGAGCGCGAAGCCGGCGGCGGGATCGTGGTGGAATTTTCGGTATCCGTCGAAGAGCGTCGGCGAGTAGAGGCCGCTGCCCGCCGCGAGTTCGGTGACCGACGGATCGGTTCGGGATTCCTCGAGACTTCCGGTTCCGCCGCCGTTCACGAAGCGGGGCGAATAGCCGGCGTTTCGAACGAGCGCGACGAGCTCCGCGCGCCGGCGCGCGATCTTTTCCCAGGTCCATCGTTTCAGGAACCGGGCCGCGGGGGACGTATCGTCCACGCCCGCGATCTGAGCTTCGTAACCCATGATTCCGTCAAATTGGAGCTGGGGATGCAGTGGGAGCGCGGTAAGCAGCGCGGCCAGCCGATCGGCCGCGTTCAGCCAGGAACGGTGAACGCCGAAGTGGAGTCCCGGTAGTCGGATCGAGAGGTCGAGGTCGAACGCGAAACGGACCGCCGCGCCGCCCTGACTTGCGGCCGCGGCGAGGATCTTCAGATGTTCGGGACGATCGACCATGAGTGTGATTTCGGCGCCCCGGCGGAGCGCGGCCGTCACGGCGGCGAGTTCCTCGGTCTCGGTCGTCGGGTAGGCCACTACGATATCCCGAATTCCGCGTTCGGCGAGGAAAACCGCCTCCGCAGCACGGTAGGCGAGCACACCGGCGAAGCCGGGCCGAGCGAGCACGCGCTTCAAAATCGAAACGCTCCGTACCGACTTGCTCGCGAGCCGGATCGGAAATTTACCGGCGCGGGCGACGAGCGCGTCGGCGTTCCGATCGAGGAGGTCGAGATCCACGTATGCGAAGGGACGCGTCCTTCCCCGGAAGGCCTGCGAATAGCGGGCGTAACGTGCTTCGAGATTCTCGCTCATTTTTTCGACGTGGCGGTCAGGGCGATCTCGATCCGTTCGGTTCCCGAAGGATCGACGTGAACGGGAAAGCTCACGCTCGCGATTTCGCAAACCGAATTCTTCGCCTCCGTGCAAAAGTAAAACGTCCCCTGAAAAAGGTAGTCGTTCCCCGCCTTCAGATCGGAAACCTTAAGCGTCGTCGAACCGACGAGGTCCTCGCGCTTCCATTCCTGCCTGACAACCTCCTTAGGCGGCGCGCCCTCGAAGAGCCGAGCGAACGAAGGGCCGTCGGCGTTCAGGTGGTAGCCTTCCGGA
>JAYVXM010000630.1:0-3056 GCA_043785205.1 Bdellovibrionales bacterium | reverse complement strand
ACCCCACCGTCGGGGAAAACTCGAGTAACGTCGTTTCGGATCGCGTGCCGAGCCGGAACGGCGGGCCCCAGAATCCGGTGCCCCGATTCACGTAGATCGTCGTATCGCCCACGCGATAGAGGCCGGCGGCGAAGCGGTGAGCGAACCCGATGAAGAGGCTCCACGGAAGGAATTGGCCGGCGTGCGTGTGCCCAGAAAGTTGAAGTTTTACGCCGGCGGCGATCGCCGCCTCGGCGTGTTTCGGTTGGTGCGCGAGAAAGATCGAAAAGATTTCGGGCCGCACCGTCGCCAGCGCCCGCGCGGGATCCGCGCCCGCGTCGGAGACGCCATGGATCGAAAGCGGTCCGCGCGGCGTCTCGAGCCGCACGCTCTCATTCTCGAGGATCCGGAAGCCGAGCTCGCGGAGGCGGGCGTTCCATTCCGCTTCGTTCCAGTATCCCTCGTGATTTCCGCTCACCGCGAATTTCCCGAGGCGCGCGGGAATTTTCGCGAGCGGGAGCATGTCCGCGAAGTGCCGTTTAGGATCGCCGTCCCCGATGTCGCCGGTGAAGAGAAGGAGATCGATCGGCCCGAGAGATTCGATTTGGCGAACGAGTCGGTCGATGTAACGTTTTCCGATCCAGACGCCGACGTGAAGATCGCTCACTTGGACGATGCGAAGGGGACGGTCCTTCGAGAGGACGATCCGCCGAACGATCGGCCCGTGGAAGGCGATCAGGACTCCGAAAATCCCGAGCGCCACGGCGACGCCGAAGAGGAGGAGACTCGCCCCGGGTCCCGCGAGGATCGCCGCTCGGCCGAACGGCCAGAGTGCGAGCATTGCGAGGTCGCGGCAGACGGAAAGAAAGAGGAGCTGACTCAAGAACCCCATCCCGACGTGCGCGCTCCGTTCGAGCACGTGTTCGTACGCGTAGGTCTCGGCCGAATCCGACATCCAAAAGTAAAGCGGCAGCCAGGCGATCACCGCTTCGAGCGCGCCGACGACGAAAAGGAGGGGCCAGAAAAATCCGGGCATCCCGCGTAGCGGGGCGAGTAACCGGAAATAGAGGTAGGCGAAAAGGGAGAAGAAAATGAGCAGGATCACGGTGCGGAATCGCTGGCGCATGCGCCGCTAATTTAGCATCTTCCGGGGTATGGCCGTTCGCGTCATCCCCGGAATTTCGCGGAGCCTTTTTCAGAGGCCGATGATACGACTTCGGAGGATGTTCAACCCCAGTGAGCGTTGGAAAAACGCATCGATCGCGAGGCGACTTTACGTCGTAGTGGGAATCATGGCGACGCTCATCGCCGCGGAGCTGATCACGCTCCGATTCGCGATGCACACCCTCACCGCGGTACGGTCCTTCGTCGTCGGCGAGGCGCTCTGGTCGAAGGCCCAGAAAAACGCGCTTTTCCATCTCGAGCGTTTCGCGCGCACGCACGACGAACACGATTACGACGCGTTCGTCGATTACTTCCAGGTACCTGAGGGCGATCGCCACGCCCGGATCGAACTGGCGAAGGCGAATCCGGATCTCGCCGAAGTTCGGAAAGGCTTTCTCCAGGGCCGTATTCATCCCGACGACATCGATCCGATGATCGACCTCCTCCGGAGCTTTTCGGAGGTGAGCTATCTTCACCGGGCGATCGTCGTCTGGACCGAAGGGGATCGGCTACTCGCCGAAATTCGCGCGGTCGGGGAGGATTATCGAAATCTTCTCCATCAAGCACGCCCGGATCCCGGAAAAATCGCGGCCGACGAGCGGCGACTCGAGAGCCTGAACCGGGATCTGACGGCGGTCGAAGGCGAGTTTTCGGACGCGCTCGGGGAGGGGTCGCGTTGGCTCGAGCGGGTCGTGATTTCGCTCCTCTTCCTCGCCGTCCTCTTCGTCGAGACGATCGGCCTGACGTTGACGATCCGGACGGGCCGGCAAATCTCGCGGGGCCTGGCGGAGGTCTCCGTCGCCGCCGAGGCGATCGGTCACGGGAGTTTTCAGCGTAGAGTGGAGGTCCGTTCGCGCGACGAAATCGGCAAGCTCGCCGAGTCGGTGAATAAAATGGGAGCGCTAATCCAGGCCTCGCACGCGAACCTCGAACGGCGCGTGGAAGAGCGTACGCTCGAGCTCGAAAAGGCGTTGCGGGCCCGGGACGAGTTCGTATCGATCGTTTCACACGAATTGAACACGCCGCTCGCCGCGCTCAAACTCCAGATCCAGCTCCGCAAGAAGCTGCTCGCGAACGCGAATGGCGGCGGTGAGATTGCTTCATCGGAGAAGCTGCTCGCGATGCTCGAGAGCGATGACCGCCAAATCGACCGGATCGTTCGGCTCGTTAAGGAAATGCTCGACGTGACCCGTCTTCGGAGCGGCCGCTTCGCGCTCGCGAAGGAAAAAGTAGACCTCGCCAAGCTCGTCCGCGAGACGCTCCAGCGTTTTTCGGGGAGCCTCGCGGTTTCCGGGATCGTCGTGAAGAGCGAACTCGAAGACGGCGTCGTCGGTGAATGGGATCCGTTCCGGATCGAACAGGTCTTCACGAACCTCCTCACGAACGCGATGAAGTACGGCGAAGGACGCCCGCTCACCGTCCGCGTGGTGAAACACGGCGATCGCGCCTACCTTTCGGTGACGGACCAGGGTCGAGGGATTTCGGAACAGGATCAAGCGCGGATCTTTCGGCAGTTCGAGCGGGCCTATTCCGCCGATCGCGTCAGCGGCCTCGGCCTCGGGCTCTATATCGTGAAGGAACTCGTCGAATCCCACGCCGGAACGGTCGCCGTCCGGAGCGAACTCGGGCGTGGCGCCGAGTTCACGGTCGATCTTCCCGTCCGATCGCCGACCTAGGTCGCTCCTGGTCAACTCTCCGGAAAGAGCGCTTTCAGCGCGTCCTCCGGCGTGAGGGCGCCGTCGCGCACGGCGTAGAGAAGCGTGAGGCGCGCGCCGTCGACGTTCGTTACCGAGGGCGGCGGTGCGACGGGTGCCGCGGGGGTCGGCGGGTGGTCGAAGACGCCGGCCGGCAGCGGGCCGGACGCGAGCATGAGCTTCGCGAGTTTCGCCCGAAAATCCGGAGGCAGGGACGAT
>JAYVXM010000629.1:0-3060 GCA_043785205.1 Bdellovibrionales bacterium | reverse complement strand
TTATTCGGAGGTGAACCTCGGATGCAGACAAAGGGTTTCGAGTGGGATCTCCTGGGTTTTCGAACAAGTCGAAGAGGCGATCATTCTTGAAGACGATTGCATCCCGGATCCGACATTCTTTCCCTATTGCGACGAGATGCTCGCGAAATACCGAAACGATCCGAAAGTGATGATGGTCGCCGGTACGTGTTTCCTGGGTGACGATGCGCCGGCGGACGAAAGTTATTATTTCAGTCATCTTCCCTTGATTTGGGGATGGGCGAGCTGGCGTCGCGCTTGGGAAAAGTACGATATCGCGATGAAGGGTTGGCCCGATTTGCGCGATACTTCCGCCTTTCGGGATTTGTTTTCGTCTTCGACCGCACGGAATCATTATCGGAGGCAAATCGACCGAACCTATTCGGGCTCGATCGATACTTGGGATCTTCAGTGGTCTTATACGGTTTGGAAGTCGGGCGGAGTCTGCGTGAATCCGACGCGAAATTTGGTGCGGAATCTCGGCTTCGGTCCGGGCGCGACGCACACGCATTTTTACGATCCCGTGTTCGATCCGCCAGTAAAGGCGATGGGATTTCCGCTCGCTCACCCGTTGGCCGTTCGAACCCGCCCGGACCTCGATCGGATGTGGCTGGATCGCCATTACAGTTTGATTTCGAAAGTGAAGCGGCGCTTGCGGGCGTATGGCGGTCGCGTGGCGAGCGTATTCCAGTGAAAATCACGATCGTGATCGCCACTTTCAACGCGGAAACGACGCTCGAGGCTTGCCTCGCAAGTATCCGCGCCCAGACGTTTCGCGATTTCGAGATCGTCGTCGCGGACGGCGTTTCGAGGGATCGAACGCTCGAAATCCTGCGGAATCACGAGAGCGAAATTTCCGCGGTGGTATCCGAAAAGGACCGAGGAATTTACGACGCCTGGAACAAGGTCGTTCCGAAAGCGTCCGGAGATTGGCTTTTGTTTTTAGGCGCCGACGACGAACTTTGGGACGCGAACGCGCTCGCCCGGTCGGTTCCGTATCTCGCTTCCGCTCGGGAAAATGTCGTTTATGGGAAAGTCGGCCTCTCCCTTCCCGATCGAACGATTTTGAATTTCGAAGGCGAACCTTGGGAAGGAGTGAAGAATAAGTTTCTTCACGAGATGACCATTCCGCACCAAGGGGTCTTCCATCGGCGCGAGCTTTTTAAAAAATACGGCCCCTTTAATCCGGAATTTCGAATTTGCGGCGACTTTGAGTTTTTATTGCGGGAGTTGAAAGACCACGCCGCCTTTTTTATGCCCGACGTTGTCGTTTCGCGAATGGGCATCGGAGGGGTGAGTAGCACCTATCGTAACGTCGAAATCATTATTCGCGAGCTTTCACGAGCGAGGTCGCTCAACGGAATCCACGGAGTTTCTCCGTTCATTACCCTACGCTGGGTAAGATATTATACGCGGTCCGCGATTCGCGGAATATTCGGCCAAAGAGCGTCGGGTTTCGTCGCCGACGTTTATCGACGGATAATAGGGAAGCCCGCGCTTTGGAACCGACACAAGGAATAATCAGTTCGAATTCCAAAGTCTTCGAATCGATCGGAATTCCTCCAAAATCTTTGCGAGATCGCGGATAAACTCTTTTTCGGTGTACTTTTTAGCGCGAGAAAGGCCTTTTTCCCTTAAGTCATTTCGGAGTTCGGAATTCGAAATGAGATTCCGAACGGCCGCCGCGATTGCGGCGGGGTCGGTCGCGCGGACGAGGGTCGCGCAGTCCCGGAGTTGTTCCTTTGCCCCTTCGATATCCGCGGCGATCACGGGGCATCCGAGGGCCATCGCTTCGAGGGGAGGCAGGTTTTCGGGCCCGCATAAAGAAGGGTAAACGAGCGCAACGGCATTTTGATAGAGAGCGAACAAATCTTCACGGGAAACAAATCCGAGGAAGTGAATTTGGGATTCGAGTCCGAGTTCCTTGACCCTGCGTTCGACGTGCTTCCGATTTCCTTTGTCCGATCCGACCAAGGCACAATCGATTCGGATCCCTTGTTCACGGAGAAGCGCCACGGAGTCGACGAGCCCGATATGGTTCTTGTGGGCCCAGAATTGGGCGGGATAAATCACGTACGGGGATTTTACCCCGAGCGTCACCGGAGAAGCTTTTCCGGGACCTCGGTCTAACGCGAATTTCGGCGTCGGATGGGGGAGGAGCCGAATTCGATCCGGATTTACTCCGTAAGAACCGCAGATCTCCCGCTTGCCGACTTCGGTTCCAGTGATGATGTACGAAGCGCGCTTTAATGCTCGTTCGAACGATCTTTCGCGCATATCCCATTCGCCGTTCGCGTGCACCTCGGGGAAATAGGGTTGAGCTCGATGTTCAAGATCCCAAACGGTGGAGACGTAAGGACACTCGACGTCTTCCGCTCCGGGAGTGGGAAACCAGATCAAGTCGATCCCGTCCCGTCGCGAAGCGTGATCGAGGGGGCTCGCCGAAGGGTACGGAAGAGAAACTCCGAAGGAATGAAAGAGTCTCGCGGCGAACTTCCGAAGGAGATTCGAACAGATTCGATATCGCGCGCGTTTCAGAAAGCCTAAAAACTTCCATCGCGCGAGACTTCGAAATGAAACCTTCGCCGAAATTTTTCCGAGATCCGAGGCGAACCGTCCCGCGGAGCCGTAGTGGTAAACGGTCAGTTCGTCGGGAATTCCCGAATTTAAAAGACCGGCGATCACGGTTTCCGCGAAAGTGAATGCGCCGCCGCTGTCGGGAGTAATTTCTTGGAGGAAAATTCCGACTTTCATCTTTTCGAGACGAAAATTTTAACGAGCGATGCGATTCGGACGACGTCGCTTTCCGTCACCCGCGCCGAAGACGGGAGATAAAATCCGTTTCGCCAAAGATTTTCGGCCACCGGACAGGAAGTGTCCCGAAAGTACTTCGGTTGCTCCTTGAGAAAAGGCTGCATATTCATCGGACAGAACATCGTCCGCGTTTCGATTCCGTTTTCGTGCAGGTACCGGGTTAAGTCGTCGCGACCGGCTTTTCCGGAAGGCCGGAAAACGACGGAATACATCCAATAAACGTTCTTC